>JBOGYA010000004.1:0-27103 GCA_050696515.1 Solirubrobacteraceae bacterium | reverse complement strand
CCCTAGCCCCCTCCCCTCCTAGAAGTCGCAGGGGAGGATCAGGTCGGCGTCGAGCGCGCGGGTGAAGAGGTCGATCTCCTCCGCCATGTTGGCGTGCGTTACGCGCTGCAAGTCGCTCAGCAGCGCCTCCGCCGCGCGGTCGAGCTCGTCGTCGAGGCTTTCCACGGCGGTCTGCTCGAAGACGCCCTCGCGCGTGGCCTCGCACTCCGGGCAGCGCAGCAGGATCCGCCACTGTGACGGCCCGGCCTCGGCCCAGTCCACCGGGTGGACGAGCTCCCCGGCGCAGTAGAAGCAGATGTGCAGCGGCTCGGCGGCCGGATCGGAGCGCCTGCGCCCCGCGCCCAGGGAGGGCGGGAGCGGGTTGTCGAGGTAGACGACCTCGATGCGCTTGCCGCTGGGCAGTTGCACGTGGTGGCGTTGATGGCTCTTGTCGGGGTGCATGGTCCTCGTGCGAGTCATCGACCCCCCCGCGGACCGTCTTTAGCGCGTGGCCACGAATACCGAGGTTTGCGCACGCTGTGGCGGGGAACCCGCGGCGCGGCGGTGGTATATAGGTTGAGAGGCATGGGCTCGGCAAGTGACTGACATGGCAACCGCGATCCGCACGATCGGCCACGAAGACCGCCTCAGCCTCGTGGGACACCTCGAAGAGCTGCGCACGCGCCTGATCGTCAGCGGGGTGGTGCTGGCGGCCGTGTTCGGCGTGTGCATGTGGCAGAACCACGCTCTGCTGCACGTGATCAACCGCCCGCTGGAACGGGAGAAGCACGGCCAGTTGCAGACAGGCGCGAGCCCCGCGGGCCAAACGGGGCTGGCGCAGCAGGCGGTCGTCAAAGTGGCCAGGGACACGGAGGCGGCGCTCGCACTCCTCAGCGCCCCCGACACCCACCTGCCGGCGGCGGTCCGCAAGGAACTGGCCGCGGAGCTCCCCCGTCTACGGGCGGACACCGCGAAGCTCCCACCCGTCCCGCAGAGCGAAAAGCTGACGACGCTGGGGATCGGCGAGCCGTTCACGACGACGCTCACAGTCGTCTTCTGCTTCGCGCTGATCCTCTCGCTGCCCGTGATCCTGTACGAGCTCTACGGCTTCGTGCTACCCGCTCTGCAGCCGAGTGAGAGACGCGCGGTCGCGCCGCTGCTCACCGCCGTCCCGTTCCTGTTCGCGGCGGGGGTGGGGTTCGGCTACTTCGTGGTGCTGCCCGCCGCGTTGCGCTTCCTCGTGAACTTCAACAGCAGCGAGTTCAACATCCTCGTGCAGGCCGCCCCGTACTACCAGTTCGCGGCGACTGTGCTGCTGGCGATGGGACTGGTCTTCCAGGTTCCCGTCGCGGTCCTCGGCGCCACTCGCGCGGGACTCGTGACCCCCGCGCAGCTCCGTGGCGGCCGCCGCTACGCGATCGTGGCGTGCGCGGCCGTGGCGGCCTTCCTCCCGGGAGACGCGATCACGCTGGTTCTGGAGACGGTCCCCCTCTATCTTCTCTACGAGGCGAGTATCCTTGTGGCATCGTTCGTGGCGCGACGCGACGCGGATCGTGATGGAGCGCCAGCGGCGGAAGGGACCCCACCGTCTTCGCCGGGGGGGTCCGCCGGAGAGGGCGGGCGACCGATCCCTTCACCCGCAGGCCCCCCCAGCGGCCCGCAGGCGTCCGGCGTGACCCCGGACGAGGACACGGACCAGAGCGTGAACGCCATAATCGACCACATCGACAGGGGGCTCTCCGACTGATGCTCTTCGACCTGCGAGGCCGCGGCCGGCGCCGCACGGTGCAGGTGGTCTTCCTTGGCATGGCGCTGCTCTTCGGGCTCAGCTTCGTCCTCCTTGGCGTCGGAGGCGGCTTCGGAAGCGGCGGCATACTGAGTGCCTTCACCGGAAACGAAGGCTCGAGCAGCGCCAGCTTCGCGGGTAAAGTCGAAGCCGCGCAGAAGCGCGTCAAGAGCCACCCGAGCGAAGCGGCCGCGTGGGCGGCGCTCACCGAAGCCCAGCTGCACCAGGCGAGCGAACCCGAATTCATCGGCGTGGTCGGCGAACGCGAACAGTTCACCGGCAAGGGGTTGGCGCTGCTCGCCAAGGTGTCCAGCGCGTGGAACACCTACCTACGGCTGGAGCCGCACCACGCAAACGCGGTACTGGCCCAGACCGTTGCGAGCATCTACAGCGAACAGGGTCTCAACAAGCCGGCCGAAGAGACGCGAACGCTGCAGGTCGCGATCGCCGGCAAACCCCCCAGCGCGGGGCTCTACTCGTCACTCGCGGAATCCGCCTACAAAGCCCGCAACCTCAGCGTGGGCGACACGGCGCTACGCAAAGCCGTCGCACTGGCGCCCGTCGCCGAACGCAAGCGGGTGGAAAAGTATCTCGTGGAAATCAGGAAGAACCCCCTGGCACACGTCCCCGTCACCGTCAGCAAGCAGCCGAACGGCACGTACGTGGCGACACAGGGCGGCAAAACCGCCACGGTCGCGCCGGGCGCCAAAGGAACCTTCACGGGCGTCAGCAACACGACCACCACGCCGCCGCCCGCGGGCCACACGTCGAGCTCCAAGAAGTAGGCCCCGGGTGGCCGGCCCGCGGGCGGACTCGCCTCGCTACACGGCGCGCCTGCTGATCGCCTGCCCGGACCGGCCGGGCATCGTGGCGGCCGTCTCCGGCTTCCTGTTCGAGCTGGGGGCGAACATCGTCTCCTCCCACCAGTACTCCACCGACCCCACCGGAGGCAGGTTCTTCCTGCGCACCGAGCTCTTCCTCGCAGGTGCGCTCGAGTGCCCGCAGGCACGGGAGCGCCTGCGGGCGCGCTTCGGTGCGGAGGTGGCGGAGCGCTTCCAGATGGAGTGGGAGCTGCGTTTCTGGGGCCAGCGCCGGCGCATGGCGATCCTCGTCTCCCGGCGCGACCACTGCTTAGTGGACCTCCTCTGGCGTTGGCGTCGCGGGGAGCTCGACGCGGAGGTGGCGGGGGTGATCTCCAACCACCCCGACCTCGAGCCGCAGGCAGCCGGGGTCCCCTTCCACCACGTGCCCGTCGAGCGGGGCGGCAAGCCGCAGGCGGAGGAGCAGCTGCTCGGCCTGTTGGGGGACGTCGACGTGGTGGTGCTGGCCCGCTACATGCAGATCCTCAGCGGCGACTTCCTCGCACGGGTGGGGGCGCCCGTAATCAACATCCACCACTCCTTCCTGCCCGCCTTCCCGGGCGCGGAGCCCTACCGCCGGGCGCAGGAGCACGGCGTCAAGCTGATCGGCGCGACCGCGCACTACGTGACCGAGGAGCTGGATGGCGGCCCGATCATCGAACAGGGCGTGGAGCGCGTCGACCACCGCCACACCGTCCACGACCTCGAACGTGTGGGCCGCGACATCGAGCGCATGGTCCTCGCCCGCGCGGTCTCGCTGCACCTCGACGACCGCGTGATCGCCGACGGCGGGCGCACTGTCGTGTTCTGAGCGTCGTTCCCCGCGTGGACCGCGCGCGAGCCGGCTGGGCTACAATGCCCCCTCTCACGGAGCCCCGCCTACGGGGTCCTCGCGGGCCGTTAGCTCAACCGGCAGAGCAGGGGCCTCTTAAGCCCAAGGTTGCAGGTTCGATTCCTGCACGGCCCACCATAACGTTGCTAATCGAACCAGCGTCCAAAGGCTCCCGTTCCCCCCAGGGGACGGGGCCTTTGGCGTCTTTGGGGGCTGGTCCGGCGATGGTGATCGCGGGTGTGCGGTGCGGCGTGGTGGTGATGCCGCGGATGGCGTTGTGCAGGGCGCGTAGCTCGGCGAATGGCCCGGCCAGCTCGACGGCGGTGATGGTTTCGTCGCAGATGTAGAGGCTTTTGAAGATGGCCTGGTTGATGAGCCGCCGGATGGTGTTGTCGCCGCGCCGGTAGAGGTCATGGAGGTCTTCGCTGAGGATCTCCAGTGCGAGGTCGAGGGTGGCGGCGATGTCGTCGTAGCGAAGGTTCAAGCGGGCGATGAGCGCTTCGGCGTCTTGGCGCTCGCGGCGGAGGCGGGCTTGCTCGTCGTCAAAGAGCTCGCCGGTGATGCGGTCTTGGTAGTGCATGTGCAGGAGCTTTCGCTCCTGCTCTTTTATTTCTTCCAGAACCCCGTGGCAGCGGTCGACCTCCTGCTGGGCGGTCATTGCCCGTTCGCGGAGGTCGTCGGTGAGTGCCTTACGGATCGTCTCGCGTTCGGCCTCGCTGAACGGGACGCCGGCGTAGTGATCTTCGACGGCGGTTTCAACGAGATCGACGGGCTGGTAGCCCTGGGGGCATTCGCCGCGCTGGTTGCGTGGGCAGACGAAATACTCGTAATGCCCGCCGTTGCCTTTGTTGCGAGAGTAGATCAGGCGGCAGCCGCAGGTGCCGCAGCGGATGGTGCCCTTGAGGTAGTGCTGGTGCTTGCGGTCGCGCTCGCCGGAGCGATTGTGCGCCTTCAGCACGGCTTGGACCTGGTCGAAGATCTCTTGGCTGATGAGCGGCTCGTGCCGGCCGGGGTACTGCTTGCCGCGGTAGGTGACGATGCCGGCGTAGTAGGGGCAGGAGAGCATGTCATGCACCGTGGTCAGGCTCAATGGCGCTGGGGCATGGCGGCGATCACCGCGTGAGTGCAGGCCACGA
This sequence comes from Solirubrobacteraceae bacterium, assembly GCA_050696515.1. Classification (GTDB taxonomy): domain Bacteria; phylum Actinomycetota; class Thermoleophilia; order Solirubrobacterales; family Solirubrobacteraceae; genus Palsa-744. Next base: position 22,510 of record JBOGYA010000004.1, on the reverse strand, counting down.
GCCTCCAAGAGCAGCGTTATGTCTGCGATGCTGTACAGACCCGTGGCGTAGGTCTCAAAGGCCCAGGTGATGATCGGGCCGCGCTCGGGGTCGATGACGATGGTGCGGACCTCGCCGCCCTGTGGTAGCTGCTCCCTTGTGTTCAGGTAGCCGAGTCGCGCCCGCCCCGGTGTGCCGCCGCGCTTGGCCTTCTCGGTCGCGCCCTTGAGAACCTCGTTGGCGAGGTTGCGGCTGTAGTACTCGGCGAAGCTGGCGAGCATCCCGTGCATCAGCCGGCCGGCTGGTGTCTGATCGATGTTCTCGGTGGCGCTGATCAGCCGGGCGCCGGCCAGCTCGATCTCGAACAGCATGTTGGCGTCATCGCGGCGGTTGCGGGCAAAGCGATCGACCTTCCAGAGGATCACGTAGTCCACATCGCACTGCTCCTTGATGCGCCGTAGCATGACGTTCAGTTCGGGGCGATGATCGGTCTTGGCCGACTCGGCCCGCTCGATGTACTCATCGACCACTACGGCGCCGTACTCGGCTGCCTTCTGTGTGCAGCGCTCACGCTGGGCGGCGATGGATAGCCCATCGTCGTCGTAGTCGGTCTCCAACTGTCCACGCGAACTGACCCGTAGGTAGACCACGGCCCGCTTGACGGCCGACTCTGGTGTGGTATCGGTTGGCTTGGTAAGGGTGAGCGTCATCGGGCGGGCCTCCTGCCAAGGTCTGTGAACTCATCCGTGACGTTGACGCAGAGCCTTTCGGCCTCGCCCACGCAGACCGCGCGCTGCTGGACGATGCCGTCGTGTTGATCGGCCTGATTCGCGGACGCGACTCGTAGGTACAGAACCGCGCTCCTGTCATTTTTGTCGTTACTCATGGGTGATCTCCTTTCGTTTGCTTACCCTTTGTGATGAGTGTGTCTTTTCTCTGCTAACTCGCTTGACGTGGGGTTGCCAGTGGCAGCGGGCGCGGCGCCCACGACGCGGCGGCGGATTCGAAGCGAGCCCGAGGGTGTGCAGCCGGTGGGCCATGTCCCCGGCGGGCACCTGGTAACGCTCAGCAAGGGTGTCGATGTCACGCCGTCCGGCCCGCCAGTCGGCGCGCAGCCAGGGCGCGGGGATCAGTACGCTGAGGGCGAAGTCGGTGCAGAGTCCTTCGCTGGCGGTGTGGCTGCCGGTGTGGCGGGCCTGGGTGGTGTGGCCACCGTCAATGATGTGTTTCAGCTCATGCATGAGCGTGACCCGCCGCTCAGGTGGCGGCAGCGTGCTGTCGATGAGTATGTCGCCGCCTTGACGATCGGGCCGGCTGACGCCGAGCAGGCCCTTGACGGGCATCTGTTCCAGTAGGTAGATGCTCACGCCGTCAAGCTCGGTGGCGATCCAGTCGGGGACTGGCGGGGCCGTGATGCCGGTGGCTGCGAGTAGGAGTTTGGCTTGCTGTTCGGCGATCCAGCGGGCTTCGCGGCGGGATACCCGCCAGGACGGTGTCAGCGCGCGCAACCGTCTCACCAGCCGGGTCGTGTCTGGCCCGGCGCCCACCCGTGCGGCGCGCATCAGGTGTGGATTTCTCCGTCGGGGTGATCGCGGCGGCCGCGGCGGATCTGATCGAAGACCTCCTCGATCCTGGTTATTTCCTTCGGGGTGAGCTTGTACTTGGCGCGAAAGTAGGTGCGGATCGGCGGCAGGTCGTGTGCTATCCGTCCGCGGGTGATGCGGTCGATCCGCTCCGGTGGTATGCCGAGCGCCTCGGCGACCCGTGTCAGCTTGCTCGGCGCGGGCGCGAGCATCAACCCGCGTTCCAGCCGGGCGAGCCAGCCGTAGGACGCCCCGGTCAGCTCGTCCAGGGCGCGCAGCGACAGTTTTCGCGTGCGGCGAGCCTGCTTGATGAGTCGTCCGAGTTCGCGGGCCTGTACTTCTGTCATGTGTCATGTCCTGTTTACTACCTCCATTGTATTACAAAATGTGACGCTTGTTAACTATGTATCTTAATCCGGTTGTGACTGGCAACTAACCATTACTGCTTCTCCCTGTAAGTATATATTCACTCCCTGTTGAGGTGGTAAGTGTGGGTGGCCCAAATCAATTGGATTTGAGCCACCCTAACCCCATCATTGTCTTTTCGAGTTAGCCTTTCTTGGCTAGGATGCCTGCTCCAGCAGTGTGATCTTCCCTTCAATGCTGGCCTTGCGCTCATCGGCGCTGGCTCGCATTGCCTCGTACTCGGACTGAGCCTCTGTGGCTCGCTCCTTGGCGACCTCAATCTCGGCGTCGATACTGTCGATCGCTCGCTTGAGGGTCGTGATCGCGGACTCGACCGCTGTCTCGCTGGTCGTCTCGCGCCTTCTGGTGCGACGGGTTCCACCACCACTTGGGGTGGCGTTGCCGCCACTGTCCAGCACGCGCTTGTGCTGGTAGTAGGCGCCGCGTAGGGAATCGACCGGCTGGCCGTACTGCTCGGCGAGCGTCTTGAAGGCATTAGCCTTCTTGACCTCGCCCGAGGCAATCATCGCCTCGATCTTCTCGTACACCTCTTGTGCCTTGGTCATTGCCAAGCACCTCCGTGTTGTTGGATTGGATGGGGTTTGCGGCACGCACGACGCCGTCACTGGCTGTTGCCGTGGTCGTCATGCACGCCGGGGCGCCATCCAGCTCCGTCATGGCAGTACCTCCTCCTGTGCCGCCGAAGCGGCCCAGTGGGTGAGGCGGGCGCAGGCGATCGGCACGTAGCGCCCGTCACGCTCGATCCCGACGAATCGCCGGCCCTCCAGCACGCACGCCGCGCCGGTTGAGCCGCTGCCGGCGAACGGGTCGAGCACCGTACCGCCGGGTGGGCAGAGCAGCCGCGTGAGCCAGCGCATCAGCGCGAGCGGCTTGACCGTCGGATGTGCGTTGCGCACCACCCGCACCGCGCCAGGGCCGCGCGGGAAGATCGCCACCTCGCGCAACGGCAGCGCCTCGCAGCCGGCCTCGCGTTCCTGGCGGCTGGCCTTCGAGGCAAAGAACAGGCGGCTGACCTCGCGGCCGGGACGTGGCTCGGTATCGATCAGGGCGACTGGACAGTCGGGCTGGCAGCGTCCGCGCCGGCACCTCGGACTGTGCGAGAGCGCGATGTTCGCCGGCCAGAACCCGCGGCCACCCTCCCGGCGAGCGACACGCGCCGCATCGATCTGCAGCGCCCCGGTGCCATGCCGGGCAAGGTTGGCATCGAGTGTCGTCTCTCCCAACGGCTTGCGGGCCAACAGCACCGGCTCATACGCCGGCTTCAGCGTGCTCCCGAGGCCATCGCTGCGCGGCGGCGACTTCGGCACGCCTTGGGCGTAGAGCCAGAGCAACTGGTCGCGCACCTCAAACCCAGCGTCCTCCACACCGGCCACCAGCCGGTGGAAGGTGCGCGGTGTACCGAACGCCGCCAGCCAACCACCCGGCTTGAGCGCGCCGAGCGCCGCGCTCGCCCACGCCGTCGTCCAACGCTGGAAGCTCATGGCGTCGGTGAGTGCTCCGCCGTCCCATGCCTCGCCGCCGAAACCGATGCCATACGGCGGGTCGGTCACCACCGCCTCCAAGGCGCTCACCGGCAGTTCGGGCAGCAGTTCGAGGCTATTGGCACGCAGCAGCAGCCAGCGCACCGCATCGCCATACATCACCGGGCGCCCTCTCGCCGCGCTCACGACACACCTCCCGCCGCCGTGACCTGCGGGCCACCGAGTGCCGCCAGCGCCCGCTCGCTGAGCGCCACCGTGAACAGCCGCCGCGCCGGCTCAGGCAACCCCTGGTGAATATCCGCGAGCAGCTCCAGCCGCTGCGCATCAGGCACGATCCACAGCACCGACGGAAAGACCCCTCGCCGGGCTTGCTCGACCCCAGCACGGAAATACTCCTGGTAGGCCCGGTGCTGGCGGGTGAGCTGGCCGCGGCGCTCGGTGCCACGGTCCACCTCGATGAAGAAGGAATCCTCGAACTCGCCGATACCGAGCCGCACGTAAGCATCGGGCTTGAGTACGCCGGCCGTGCCGCCGAGCCGGGTATAGCGCCGCCAGCAGGCCGGCTCGGTATCGAACGCCAGCAGCTCGATTCGCCCGGCCCGTTCGGCCGCGCGCAGCCGCACGTACAAATCCGCCACGGCGAGCGTGTGCGCGACCCACACCGCACCGGGCTCATACGCGCCGCGTGAGCGCGGCAACCCCTCCCCGGCCCAGTAGGCGATCATCCGTCGCCCCGCCGGGCCGAGCGCATACACCCACGCTGAGGAACCACCCCCGACCCCACCCTGGCGGCGCTCCAAACGATCGAGCACCCGCGCTTCAACCAGCCGGCCCAGCACGCGGCGGGCACGACGAGAACGAGTAGCAGAATGAGAAATTGAACTAAAAAATAGATCGATGAGCTGCCCACCACTGACCAAGGTGAGGCGAGCGACCGCCTCCACGATCTGCCGATCACGGAGCGGCATCCCATCGGCCAAGGCCGTGAGCCGGGGCACACTGACGCGGTTCACGCCCGGCCTCCCGCCAGGGACAACAACACTCCACAACAGAGGGCAAGAGCCCCTGGCGTTACTCGCCCAAACCCGTGATTCCTCAAGGGTGAATAGCAGGCGTGACTCGATGCGAGCGGCGCAGCGACCGGCGCTCCCTCGACGAGCGAACAGCGGCTCATGGTGCCGGCCTCCGACGGCGCCGCAGCGGCGTCTCATCGGCCTCAAGACCTGCCGTTGCCTGGTCATCCAGACCGTGCCGCTTGAGCAGCGCCGCGTCGATCTCCTGGGGGTCGCTGCCATAGCGGGCGGCCGATGTGGCGCGCACCTCCTCGGGGTCACTGAGCGGCTCCGGTGGCGGCAAGGTACGGCCAGTGACCGGCGCGCTGACCTCACCCGGCCCGAGCCCGATACGCGCCGCGACCTCAAACCGCCCGAGCGCCTGAAGTTCCTCCGGGGTCACGCCGGGCAGCTCGTGCGCCAGCAGCTTGGCGTCATCATGGTTCTGGCGGAACGCCACGAGCGTCGCCGCGTTCGTCAGCGCGGCCTGCGCCAGCTCGGTCGGCAACTGGCTGATCGACTGCACCGACAGCGTCAGGCCAACGCCCAGGCCGCGCGCCAACTCAAACAGCGAATCCAACGGCATATTGACATCGGTGAACACGCGCGGCTCATCGACATAGACCAGGAACGGACGCCGCTTGTCAGCTGGCACCTGGGAGCGGGCCTGCACGGCCTGGAACAGTTCGTGGATGACGAGCGCCGCCAGCAACCGCGAGGCCGGCGCGCCGATCACGCCCGGCGAGAGGGACACGATCACCACCTGTCCGCGCCTGAGCACCTCGCGCATGTCCCACTTCGGCTCGGCCTGCGCCAGCACGCTGCGCACCACCCGCCGCCCGACCAGCTCGTTGACCTTGTTGAGCGGCGAGCCGAGCTGCTGCGCCCGCGCCTCCGGGCTCAGCGCCTCGAACTCCGCCCACGTCGCCCTGAGCAGCGGGTCTTGCAAACGACCCGTCAACCGCCGCCGGTAAACGTCTGAAGCAAACAAGAACGGCAGGTCAGCGAGCGTCGCCGTGCGCTCATACGCGAGTGTCACCAGGCCGGCGCGCAGCCACTTATCCGAGCGCACGCCCCACGAGTCGATAAAGATCGCCCGGAGCACACCGAGCACCAGATCGCCTGCCAGTTCCGGGTCGCCGCCGCCAAACACCCGCAGTCCCGGCACCGCACCCACCCGGCCGGGATCGAGCACGATCACGTCCTTCTGGCGCCGCTCGGGCACCAGCCTGAGCACCTCCTCCGCGAGATCGCCCTTGCCGTCAAGCACCAAGCAACCACGACCGGCCGCGATGTCCGGGCCCGCGATCGACGCGAGCAGCGCCGACTTGCCGACGCCGCTCGGGCCGGCCACCACCATGTGGCTGAGCGCGCCTGTGAGCGGCTGTGCGAGCGGCCGACCCTCCATGCCCGGCCACGTCGCCTGCGCCAGCACCCGTCCGCCTCGACGCGGCAACCGGGGCGAGGGCATCAGCTGCGGCGCCACACCAAGCACCAAGCCCGGCACCCGCGGCGCATCGATCGGCCACCCCACCATGCCTACGAGTTCCGCCGGGGAGAACCGACTGCCACCACCAAACGACCCGCCCGCCACAAACCGCTCCAAGCGACCCGAGCGGGCGTAACGCACCACGGGTTGACCACGCAGCCCGGTTCGCGCCCGCAGCACCGCTATCGCCCGCGTGAGCAGATTCACGCTCCGCCCGTCGCTGCCGGCAGCCACCGCAACCGTTGCGCGGGCGAGCAGCACCGGCCCGGCGTACTTCGAGCGCAGCGCCGGCAGATGCGCCGGATCGATCGACCGCTCACCCGTGTGCCACGGGAGCGGCGGCTGGCTATGAGCCTGCGAGCGGGACTGCCGCGCCGGCAGATGCGGACCGCGCGCCGGCCTGAGCGTCCAGCGCACCATCACCCGCTCGTGAGCCTGCAAACCGGACAGCGCCCCGAGGAGCGCCGCCGCCGTCTCAGCGCCCCGATCCGAGCGCAACAGCGGGTGAGGACCACCCCAGCGCAGCCGCGCCGCCGCCCGCCACCCACTTGGCTCCTCTCCAACCACCGGCTCCAGCCGCAACCCCGGCAACAGTCCCCGCAAATGCGAGCGCAACATCTCCACGACCGCCGGCTCAGCCCGCAGGTAGTGACGAATACCGCTCGCGTCCCCGACCACCTCCAACACCACCTGTGTGCGGGTCGGCAAACCCGAGATACCGCCCAGCACACCCCATACCGCGCTCTCACTGACATCCGCCGCGAACCGCAGTTCAACCGTTTCAGTCACCGGCACCCGCCGCCCACGATGCACCAGCAGTTCCAGCATCCCGCCGAGCGCCAGCGCCACGCCTAGAATTACCGCCGTCACTACACAGCCTCCGGTTTATCGGGGCGCGGCCGGCGCTTGTCTCGCTCACCAACAGGCGGGAGACGCGTATCATCTTTTCTCGGCGGGGCAGGTTGGGAGCGCTGCGTGCGATCTTCGACCTTGCCCTTGGCGAGTAGCCAGATAGCGACCTCCATCTTGGTCCCATCCAGCTTGCTCAGCCGATCCTCACGGATTTTAATACTGTGTGGCTTACGCCGTCCCATCGCTCACCACCTCCCTTCACTATTACAAGTTTATGTGACGCGACGTCACAAACCATCCTGCAACAGAATGTGAAATATGTCAACAATATTTTTGTGCAAATGAGGCAGTATCAGTAGTTATCAGTGTAAAAAATCACCAACCGCACAACCACAAAAACAACAGCCAGTACAACGAGATACGGCATAACGCGCGGCAGCATCGCAGCCAGCACCTCCAGGCCGATCACCGCGGCGATCAGCCACCACAGCAGGCGTTCCCACGATGGCTTGCCGCTGTGATTCATGCCTGCCGCCTCGGCCGGTTCAGCCGTTCCAGTTCCGCTTGTAGTTCTCGTTCGGTCTGGGCCGCAGCGCGGCGGATCTCGCGCTTGACTTCCGTGAGTTCCTGACGACGTTGGATGCCGTGCAACTCCACTCGCGCCTGGTAGTGCGCCGCGCTTTTCGGTGACATCCCGCTATCGAGCCAAACCGTCACCAGCGCCACAATCACCACTGCAACGACAACCAGCAGCAGCCAGATCACCGCGACCACCGCCTCCGACGACGCTGGGGTTGTCGGCTCAGGACATAGGTCAGACGCAGCTTGTCCGCCACGAGCGGCGCTGCCGCCGGCTGCCCATGCGCCGCCGCCCACTGCGCCGCCGCGCCACCAATCCGCCGTTCAAGCTCAGGATCGAGCGCCGACGTTTCCGGCGCATTGCGCCGAACACCGCGACGGCTCAACAGGGCAGCGACCACGCCGCCGCCGAGCCCGCCGGCTATGAGTGCCAAGAAGACAGTGAACATCACCCCTACCCCCACCGCCTCAGAATGAGGCGATCGTCGATCATCGACAGCAACTCGGCCTTGCGGGCCACCAGCTCGATGCCGGCCGGGCACCCCGAGCCCGCCAGAGCCAAACCTCTCTGTAGAAGCTGCAACTCTCGTTCGAGCGATACTTCCGCAGCATCAGCCACAGCTTCTGCATCCTGGCGAGCTTCTTCGGCGTCCGCCCATGCCCCAAGACCGTGGTTGAAGACTCGTCGGTGAGATTTGGCGAGGGCTCGGGGCGGCCGACGCGAACTGAGGGAGCCGCCGCCTTTACTCGGCAGGTCGGGCAGGTAGGACATGGATTGCCTCCTCCTTTCGGGAGTCGCGGGATAGGGCGTCCGTCGGCACCCGGCCCAGGTCGAGACGGGCTGAGGCCGGCAGGAGCCGGGCCTCGCGGCGGACGAGCTCGGACAGGCTCGGGGTCCTCTGAGCCTCCTGAGCGACGGCCGCACGGAACTGTTCGGCTCGACGCTCGGCCTCGGCCGAGTTCTGTAGGCCGTAGGCATCCCGCGCCATTCGGCAGATACCCCGGCGCTCGTAGAGCACGCAGCCCCCCTCGCATCCAGCGGCGTCTGCGGGCATTCTGTGCCCGCCTCGTGGCGGGACGTATCGACGCCGCTCGCGTCGTGCTGTATCGGTCATGATGCTCCTTTCCATTTCCGCATCGCTTACAACGCCTGCGAGCGTGCCACGGAGTACTCGGAAAAGCTCGGATCTACGCGGCAGGGTGCGTGACTTTCTGGCTCGGTGTCCCGATTTGGATGGCGCTATGCCAGGATTCGTCCGTGTCTCGATCAGCGCGGTCACGCGAGGAAGACGTAACGCTCGAAGCCCTCGCTGCCGAGCTCAAAGTCGTCGTCACGGCTGGTCTCGGGCGGCGACTAAACGAGGACGAGCTGCCGATCCTCAAGATGGTTGTGGCACGGCTGGGCGATCAGGACCCCCCGGACTTCGCAGCGCAGGTCGAGCAGGTGGTGAAGCCGTTGGTTGAGCAGCTGGGGGATTCGATGCTTGGCAAAGCTGCGCCGCTTCTGTTCGGCGCTACTAGAACGTCCGCCAGGCTACGAATGGTCAGCGACCGGCGGCGACTGGCCGCTGGTATATACGGCATCAAGCCCGACACTTTCTCCCGGAAGGAGGAGCTGAGAATCTGCGCGATCGTCGCCAAGAAGCTCCTTGACGGCTACCGGGCCGCAGCACCAGAAGCAGCGAGCGGCCGTATCGCCAATGGCCACGATCAGCCGGCTCCGATGACGCCCGAGAACCGCGTACGTGAGACGATCGCCGCACTTGATGAGCCCACGGCTTTGGCGCTCGATCCTGTCGAGCGACGTCTGTTCGTAGTCGAGCGCGGCAAGCATCGCGTCGTCCAGGTGGGGTTGGCGGATGGCCGCATCACCCCTGTCGCCGGCGTTGGGGAGCGCGGCTTCTCGGGCGACGGGATGGATGCGCGGCTGGCGAGGTTCGACCGTCCTGACGGGCTTGTCTTCGACCAGGATCGTCAACTCCTGTATATAGCCGACACGGACAACCACTGCGTACGCCGAGTGCATCTTCCAACCGGACAGATCACGACCGTCGCGGGCACGGGTCGCTTTTGGCCCGGCGGCCGGGCTCGATCATACCTACCAATCTGGCCCGACGGCCCTGCAACGAAAGCGAAACTGGCGTTTCCTCGTGGTCTTGCGCTCAGCCGCGACGGAACGCAGGTTTTCATTGCGGCACCTGGCAGTTCAAGCGTTCGCGTCCTGCAACCGGCTAAAGACTTCATGCGGGTGCTCGCTGGCAACGGCAAATTGGCGGATACCGGGGACGGTCATTGGCCCAAGCGTACATCGCTTGCTGTGCCGGTCAGGCTTGCATTTGACGCCGAGCGCAAGCTGCTTTACGTGTCGCAGGAGGCAAGCCCAGCCGTGCGCTATTTCGGCTTGTCCTATTCGCAGGGGGAGGTGCAAACCGTACCCGGCACCGATACGGGTACTCGCCCCATAAATCAGCAACAGGTATTCGCCGACGACCTTGGCCACACCGGCATCGCCCTCGACGCGTCACAGCAGCGTCTCTACGTCAACGCTTCACCTGGCATTGCCTGTGTGCAGTTGCCGGATGGCCCGAGGTAGATGGTCGCCGGCACCGACGAGCTTAGGTTCATTGGAGATATGCTGTTCGAGCCTGTGGAGAATGCGCTCTACGTCAGTCTCAGCGATCAGCATCGCGTGGTGCGCATCGCACTACCCTAAAGCTAGTTGGGGAGGATGCTTACTCGGACTCTCGGCGCTCGATCAGTGTTGCGAGGTCCCTGACGTGCCTCAGTGCCTCAAACGCCTCACCGGCCGCATCGCGATCAGTGAAGTCACCAGCGCGCCGGCGCCAGTCCCACCAGCGTTCAACTAGTTCACCGCCGTTGACCTCAACTACGTGCCCACGATTGATGATGTGACCACGCCGGGAGGCAATGTGCCCCAGTCTGCCGACAAAGTTTGGTGTCGGCTCAGCGTCTTCGCCATTAGCCCAGGTGTCAGGATCGTCTCCTGCGGCCCGTAGGTAGGCGCTATTGAGCCAGCGTAACTCGGCGGCATCAAACGGCAGATTGTCATGGAAGCGATCCCAGCTTCGCTGTAAGTCGCGTACCCGCTCACCACCTAGAATGAAGGCTGTGCCCACGTAGGGACCCCGTTGTTCCAGCTCCACGGTCCAGCACAGTTCGTGCGCTAACTGCTCTTTCGGAGTGGAATCGAGATCAGACCAGCTCTTAGCTCGTTCGTCTTGGAGCAATGGCTTCACCGTTTCCAGTACCTCGCGCGCCGCATCCGCCAAGATCCCCACATGGAACACGACCGCGTCAGTCACCCTGTTGAGATCGGGTGTTTGCTCACCGGGACCTTCTGGGCGTTCTGTCACAATGGCTTATCCTATTATGTCAATATAATACAGGATACTCCTGCCGAGGCATAGCCTTCGGCCTTCGCTGTGTTTGACTCACGCCAACCGGCGGTGCGGCAGCCACCATCATTGTGGCATTTATGCGGCACTGGAATGGCGCTCGGAGAATTAAGGGATGCACCCCGCCCCAGCCGGCGTGGTCAGCCGCACGGTTTTGTGCGGCTGACCAGGTCGCCCGACCAAACCCCTGAGCCTGGCCGCCTGGCTTGATGAGACGTTGCCCTGGCCGGTGAGCGCTTCACCAGCGCCCCATATTTCGGCCGTCTCCTGGGTATATGAGACAGTCCACTTGGCACACCAGCGAAGCCGGCTCAGCTTGACTCTGAGTCCGTACTGCGAAAAGCCGATGCGAGCCACGCCGAGGCCGGTGGTCGTGCTGTGGCCCCACCCTCGCCAGCGCATCGCGCAGTAGGACAGGCTGAATGGCGAGCGGATCACGAGTTCTCGCAGTCCCTTGAACAGACAGCCATTCGGATCGCCCCGTTCGCTCTGGCCCGCAATGTAGTTCGCCGCGTGAACGGCGCACGGCAGGACTTCCCGGTCGTCCTGCACCTGCGCGAAGTGCGGCGGAGCGGTCGCACCAGCCGCCACGTTGATGACCAAGCTGGTGTAGACGCTCACCCCGCCGCAGCTACGCAAGCCCGTGGCGCTCACCATGACCGGCACGGTGGCGTGAGCCTGGGCGTGCAGGCCGGTAGCAGCGTCTGTCCACTGGATGAGCGCTTGGCCGCTGCCTGCGGCAGTCGCCCCGCCCCAGCTCGACCAGCTCACGCCTGAGACGGCCGCGTTGACAAGCGTATGCAGATCGGCCGAGTGGTATTCGCGGAACCGCACGAAGCTCGGCCGGACGGCTGTCCGCAGCCCGGCTTGATTGAGGTAGGCACCGGGAGGCGAAGCAGCGCTCGTGGTGCCCGCGGCGAGCACGCCAACCAACGGCACCAGGCCGAGAGCGAGCCCGCGCCGCCATCCGTTGCCTACGCCCTTCGTCGCCATGCTCGTGCCTCCCGTAGTCGAATGGGGAGCGCCCGCTCGGCCGGCAGCTCCCCGTTGTCAGCGCGCGGGACGCTACTTATAAGTATGTAGACTGTCAAGTAGCGGACCGGGAGCCTCCCCGGTCGTGGAAGGCGATCTACAACTAGCCGTGGGCCACAACCTGCGGGCCTACCGGGAAGCCCAGGGACTGAGCCAGGAGGCGTTCGCCGATGTGCTCGGCGTCCACCGCACCTATATGGGCGGCATCGAGCGCGGCGAGCGCAACCTGACCCTCAAGAGCCTGGAGCGCCTGGCCGCCCGCATTGAGATCGAGCCGCTGAGGCTGCTCCAGACCGTCGACGGCGCCGAGTAGCCGCCGGGCTGCCTGTCCGCGCCACAGCTTGACCGCACGGTCGGCACGCTCCTAGCCTCGGGCGCTCAATCAAAGCGGCTCCAGCGCAGGGCCTTGAACGCCCGCGCCGGAGCCTGGACACAGGAGGAATCAGCTCCCATGCCTGACGCCCAGCCTACCCCTATCGACTCTGAGCAGGCCGAGTACGCCACCGACGAGACCGTCCTCGACCTCTTGATACTTGGCGACTCCCACCGCCCGTGGTCGCTGCACGAGCTCGCGCTCGAGATCGGCAGCTCCGCGGTCGTCGAAGACGCCATCGCCAACCTCTACGCCGCTGGCCTCGTCCACAAAACCAGCGATGGCTTCGTGTTCGCCGCCCGCCCGGCCACCCGCTACCACGACATCGTCACGTAGCCAAACACAAAGGAGCGCCGCGCTACCCGCTTCTGAGGAGACGCGGCGCTCCCACCGAGCCGCACACCGGCCTTTCACGACCAACTGCCCGGCGCATCGGTGCGCTGAACACGATCTACGTATAGGAGGACCGAGATGACCACCCCCAAGAGCACCACCTTCGGCCAGCAACTCCGCAAGCTCCGAACCGAACGCGGTATCTCCCAAGACGGCCTCGCCCGCAACACGGGCATCCACTCCACGGCGATCGGACGCTTCGAGCACGACGCTCGCGAACCCCGGCTGAAGAGCATCCTGCGCCTCGCTGACGGCTTGAACGTGAACCCCGGCGCACTACTGGACCCCATCGGAGAGCGCAGGCTGACCCCCGAGGCGTTTGAGCAGCACTTCGGGCATCTCCCCACAGACGGCGAGGGCTGACGCTCACCCAGGCACCACTCAGCCAGGGCATGCCGCTCAGTAGCGATGCGGACCAACTGGGCGATCATGACCCTGACCGGGACACCCTCAATATTGTCGCCACAAACCCCGTAATGTACTATGACACTATGAAGCGGTCACTTTCCGTACGCAGGTTCATCTACGCTCAATATGCCATCGCCACCGTGCTGGTGCTGTATGGCATATCCTCTAATTCGTTCGCAAACCTAAACTGGGGAATAGGCGGCGCTGTCTTGCTTTACCTCACAGCGTTCGAGCACGCTATTTACGCACTCCACGGGTGGCGTAAACGGCGCCAGCAGCCTCAGTAGTCAACCGCGACGTACGGCAATCGCCAGCACATGGGCGAGTCGGGCCTGACCGGCAGCTGTCGGGTGGAAGCTATATTCATGATGCGCTTTTATGACGCCATTCATATACACCGGCTTCTTTTTGCTGCATAGCTCGCCACCGGCAAACGCATTGTCGGTATCGACATAGTGCAGCCTGTGATCGGCCAGCTTCCTGATCGCCTTCTGCGCGCCCTCGTTGAATAGATCCTCCATCTGGCTGATCCAATTGGCCTCCAAGCGATCGATGCCATTACAAAACAGGCTCGGGTGCGGGGAGAAAAAGTGCGGGTACCCCAAGACGTAGACTTGAGCGTCCGGCGCTCGGGTGAGCATGGCACGGTAGAGCGATGGCAGTCGCTTCAACGTATGCTTTATGAGCACCCGAGTTGGCAAGTTGTCGGACAGGTAACAGGCGGGCAACAACACACATGACTTTATAATCAGTCCAAAGCCGACATCATTGCCACCTATGGTCAGTGACACGATGGCATCTTGGCTACTCAGCAGTTCGAGCTGGCCCCGCTCCCCATACTGACCTTTACCTGGATACATGTTTGCAACCTTAGCTCCGCTACACGCACCAAACTCCAGCGTCGAAGGGAAGCCGGGCTTGCCCCGTAGTAGCTCAGCATACGCTCTGGTTGATCGATGACATCGATCATGAGCCGTATCGCTACCGGCAAGAAAAGGTGAAACGCCCTCGCCAGACGAATACGAATCACCGAGTGCTACGTAGATGGACGCAGGTGCCGGTGGCGGCGGAGTTGGCGTCGTGGTCACCGGCAGGGTAGGCGGGGTTGACGAGACAAAGTCAGCGATTCCGAAGCTGCCATGACTGGTTGCTGCGATGCCTATCGCGTCTTTCAGACCGCTAACAGGAGCCGGGGTATCGCCAAGCGGGCCACCTGTAGCTCCGTTTCCGAGTAGGCCGTAACCGCTGTCACCCCATGCCCAAACAGTTCCGTCTCTTGCAAGCGCATAGCCATTGTCATTTCCAGCTGCGATGGCTGTGACTTCCGTGAGCGAGTGGACTTCGACGGGTATGTAGCTGTTGCAGCAGGCGCCGTCGTCGCCGATACCAAGCTGTCCACTCGAGTTATCGCCCCACGAATCGACGTGTCCGTTTGAGAGCAGCGCGTATGCAGCGCCGCCTGTTCCTTGTACGGCGGCTGCGTTCGTTATGCCACTTACTTCGATTGGTACGTCACTGTATCCGGGACTACTAGCTTTGCCGTTTCCGAGCGCTCCCAACGAGTTGTCACCCCACGCCCAGACGGTCCCGTCCTTCTTGACGGCGTATCCGTCAAAGCTCGGTGATCCACCGAGCGCTACGACTTCATGCAGTCCGCTTACTTGCACCGGCGTGGCGCTATAGGCCGATGCACTTCCGGCGCCCAGCACGCCTTCGCGGTTGCTTCCCCACGCCCAGACCGCTCCGTCGCTTTTTAGCGCGTAGACGGTCCCGTAGCCGCTCGCGATCGATGTTACGCCCGAGAGGCTGGCGACCTCCACCGGCACATCGCTATATGGACCGGCGTGCCCGATGCCGAGCTGTCCTTCTTGGTTTTCGCCCCAAGCCTCCACGGTGCCATCCGAGAGCAGCGCGTAGCCGTCGGCACTCCCGCCGGCAACTGCGACAACTCCGCTCAAACCGCTAACTTGAACCGGCACATCAGAGCCGCTCGGGCTTCCGTCCCCTAGCTGTCCCACACCGCCATATCCCCACGCCCAAACGGTCCCGTCATTGCGGAGCGCATATCCGCCTTCGCCGTCGGTCCCTCCCGCGACTGCGTAGATTTCATTGATGCCCTGGACTTCAACTGGCGTCCCGGTTTCCCCGCTCAACATTCCATCACCAAGTGAGCCTTGGTTATCCAGGCCCCACGCCCACACTTTCCCGACCACTACGGAGGCGCCAGCATTGGTCGCCAACAAAGCGAGCAAGGCAGATATGGCCATCACCGCAACAAGACTGCGTGCAAGGCGTCCACGCGCAGCGAGGTTGTGCATCGTATTAGACGCGCTCGGTCTCCCGACGCAGGACATCTGACAGCGGACCTTACACGACCTTCTCGGCATCTTGCAGCTAACAGAAAAACCAGGCGGCGGGGCTAGGCCAACACATACCGACCTCGCGCAATCCGCACAAACCGGGGAGCTGTCCCCGCAACATTGTCAGCCAGGGCACCCTTGATCGAAGACCACGCCACCGGCTCGCCCAGCGCTGTCTCCACGGCCGCGTGAATGTCCTTGGCGCGCATCGGCTCGCCTCGGTCGGCCAGCACACGGACCACGGCCTGCAAGACCCAGCCAGGACGGCGAGGACGCTGCCGGGCGGACGCAGTTTGCCGCCTTGCTGCGCCGCCGGCCCGCACGACGGCCAGCTTCTCGGCCACATGGCCCAAACCCGAGCGAATGTCTTGACTGGACAGCGCTCCGATCAACTCGGCCACCACCTTGTCAACAACGCCAGAACGTTGGTTCGATTTGCTTCCGGGCAGGTCCACCTACGAGTCCACGGGATCACAGCCCGCACCCGCCTTGGGACTCACGAAGGTCCCTGACGTCACCGAATACCTCGAGTCTCATCAGGCACGTGCACCGTGAACTCGATGACCTCGAGTCCGAGGACGTGTTGGAAGCCATGATCCCGGGTCGCGAGGGCGTATCCGTGTTGTTTGCACAGCGCCGCGATCCAGATGTCGTTTTGCTGTATCGCAATGCCTGCTTGCCGGAGTAGGGTTGCGATCTCGCCGAAGACGCGAGTCGTCTGCTGGTTGGGTTCGAGCACGCGAACGCGGGGTGTGGCGAGGAAGCGTTCGAGCGTGGCGGCATTCTGCCGTAGCTTGGTTCCGTTCATAAAGCCGAACCAAAGCTCTCCGAGCACGATCATCGGTAGACCGACGGCTTCGGCTGCGCGTACTTCCTCGGCTAGTTGCTGATTGCCTTCACCGAGGGCCTTGTAGGCATTCGTGTCGAGTGCGAGCTTCACGTGGCGGGCTCGACCGGAAGTGCGTCGAGCCATGCTTGCGCGTCGGCTTCGTTGCCACCAGCTACCGGCATACGCCCGATGAACCAGTCGAGGTCGTCGTGCTCGCTGGCTGTGGAGGGCAGCTTCGCGTCCTCAAGCGTCTGCACGACCACGGCGTTGAGAGTCCTGCCGGTCTGGCTCGCCTCGCGGCGAAGCTCGGCATCGAGGGCGGGCGACACGCGACGTATCGTGTACTGGATTCCCGTCATGCCTGCATTATAGGCACGATCTGCCTGCGATCTACAGGCTTGTGCGAACTCCGTCGCGGAGTGGCTCCGCGCTCTACCTCGAGATGCCAGCCCGCAGCAGCGGGCCGGCCCCCCGCAGGCCGACCCGCGCTGCTGTCCCCTGGCTGTCCCCTGGCCGCCCCACGTCGATTCAGCGCATCCTGGGATCGATGTAGACGTCGTCGATCTGCGACGCCCCGGTGAGCGCCGTGAAGCGCAGCGCCACCTGGGCGGTGCCGCCCGAGAGCAGGCCGCCGACGACTGAGCCGGTGAGCATCGGCAGGGTCGGCTGCCAGCTGCCGCTCAGCGCCACCGCGCCCAACGGCAGCGCGACCGGCCCCAGGACGGTCTTGTAGACGACTTGGGCGATGACGGTCGACAGCACCCCGTCGTTGTGCGCGAAGAAGCGGAAGGAGGGGTAGCTTGCGTTCACGCACGTGTACGGCGACTGTGCCGAGGCGCCGGCGGGCAGTGCGAGCGACCACTTGCCGACTGCGCCCGTGGCCCCGTATGGCTCGCTTTCGGGCGCCCGGCCGGCGCCGCCGGTGAGGGTCCACTGCGACAGGGAGCCCTCGAAGTTGCCCTGGGGGACCAGCTCGTAGAGGTTCGAGTCGCCCCACTGCGCAAACGGCCTGGTGAGCGCCGATTCGTTGCACGCGCCGCCGCTGATCAGGGCCGCCCGCGCTGCGGCGCACGGCAGCAGGCAGAGGGCCAGTGTGACGACGGTGAGGCGGACGCTGCTTGCCCAGGGGGCTGAGCGCGGGTGCGATTTGAGTAGGAACGAGAACACATGGCCTCCGTTTGGTTGCCGGCAGCTGAGCCATCTCTTGGGTAGAGACCTCTGGCTTTGCGTCCCCGTCTCACAACGAGTTTGCCTTTATCGGTTTTGAATATGTGAGCGCTTGTCTGGGCGACAGGATGAAGCACTCGGTGTCCGCGCGGAGACCGTTTGGACGCATGTATGAAATCGGCTCCAACTGCCATGCCACTCAGTCAAGTTATCGGGATAACCCAGTTTTGCCGGTCTTTAGTTCTGCTCAATTGAACTAATCGCAGTACACCACGCGGCTGGCGCCAAGCCCTGCTCAAGACGCCCCTGCCACATGGCGATACACACGCCAGGAGTAGAACCGTGTCGGCTTACGCCATCATCGAGTCCGAGCGCGCACGGACTTCATTCCAGCGCCAGGGGCAGGGGATGGGCATCACCGAGCGGCGCGGGGAACTGATCGCCGGCGGAGCCTTCGCCTGCGCGGCGCTCGCGCTGATCCTCTTCGCTCCCCTGGAGCGCCGCTTCTCGCTCCCGCTGACGGCGCTCTACGTGGTGGGCGTCGCGGTCGCGGCGCGCATCAGGATCGACGTGGGCTCCGGCTTCACCGTGCCCACGCAGGCCGTGTTCGTGCCGATGCTGTTCGCCGTGCCCCTCCCGCTCGTGCCGGCGCTGGTGGCGGTGGCGCTGGCCCTCGGGATGACGCCCGCGGTCCTCGACCGCCGCGTACCCGCGAGCCGGCTGTTGGCGGTGCCGGCCAACAGCTGGTTCTCCTTCGGGCCCGCGCTCGTGCTGCTGCTCGCCGGCGACTCCGGCCCAGCGGCAGAGCCCGCCGTCCTGCTGGCAGCCCTCGCTGCGCAGTTCGCCTGCGACTTCGCCGCCAACGTGGCGCGGGAGCGGCTGTGCGACGGCATCACCACGCGGGAGCTCGTGGGGGAGGTGAGCGAGGTGTACCTGATCGACGCGGCGCTGGCCCCGCTCGGACTGGCCGTCGCCCTCGCCGCCGTGCAGCACCGCTGGGCGGTGCTGCTGATCGTGCCCCTGTTCGCAATCCTGAGACTGTTCTCCAGGGAACGGCGTGCCCGCCTGGAGCAGTTGATCGAGCTGGGCGACGCCTATCGCGGTACGGCGCTCGTGCTGGGCGACGTGGTCGAGGCCGACGACGCCTACACCGGCGAGCACTGCAAGGGGGTGGTCCGCCTCGCGCTCGACGTGGCCGAGGAGCTCGGGCTCGAAGCGGAGCAGCGCCGCAACGTCGAGTTCGGCGCTCTGCTGCACGACGTCGGCAAGATCGCGGTGCCCAAGGAGATCATCAACAAGCCGGGCAAGCTCGACGAGCGCGAGTGGGAGATCATCAAGACCCACACGATCGAGGGCCAGCGGATGCTCCAGCGGGTCGGCGGCTTCATGCGCGAGGTCGGCGAGATCGTGCGCTCATCCCACGAGCGCTGGGACGGCGGGGGCTACCCCGACGGCCTGCGCGGCGCCGCGATCCCGCTGGAGGCTCGCATCGTCTCCGCCTGCGACGCCCTCAACGCGATGACCACGACCCGCTCCTACCGCCAGGCGATGAGCCTCCCCGACGCGCTCGCCGAGCTCACGCGCGGCGCCGGCACCCAGTTCGACCCCCGGGTCGTCGCTGTGCTGGCGGGGCTGCTCCGGCCTGAGGGAGGGCCTTAAACCCGCTCCCACGCTGGCGGTGCGCCGCCGCTCGCCGCGATCGTCTGGCGGCCCTCGTCGGTCCAGATCACCTGATCGCGGCCCGGTCCCACGCCCACGAGAGCCACCGGCGCCCCCACGTGCTCGGCGATCAGCCGGAGGTACTCCTGCGCCGCCGCGGGCAGGTCGGCGAGGGTCTGGCACTCGCTGATGTCCTCGCTCCACCCCTCGAGCTCGATGTACTCCGCGGAGGTGTGGTGCAGCACGGTTTGGTGGTAGGGGAAGCTGTCGAACACCGCCTCCTCGGCGCCGCGGTAGCCCGTGCACACCTTGATGCGCTCCAACCCGGAGAGCACGTCGAGCTTGGTGATGGCGAGCGCCGTCAGCGTGTTCAGGCGCGAGGCGTAGCGCAGCGCCACGAGGTCCAGCCAGCCCGTGCGCCGGGGGCGGCCGGTGGTGGTGCCGAACTCGCCCCCCCGCGTGCGCAGGTAGTCGCCCATCGTGTCCTCGAGCTCTGTCGGGAACGGCCCGGCGCCGACCCGCGTCGCGTACGCCTTCGCGACCCCCCACACCTCGTCGATGTCCCGTGGGCCCACCCCCGCCCCGACGCACGCCGCTCCGGCCACCGGGTTGGAGGAGGTCACGAACGGGTAGGTGCCGTGGTCGATGTCGAGCATCGTCGCCTGCGCCCCCTCGAAGATCACGCGCCGCCCGCTGTCCAGCAGCTCCCACATCAGCTTCGCGGTGTCGGCGATGTGCTGCTCGAGGCGGTGGCCGTAGGTCAAGTACTGCTCGGTCATCGTGCGCAGGTCGAGCGTGGGGTCCTTCTCGAAGGGGCGCAGCAGCAAACGCTTGGGCTCCATCGCCGCCACGATCTTCTTCTTGAGGATCTTCTCGTCGAGCAGGTCCTGCAGGCGGATCCCCAACCGCGCCGCCTTGTCCGCGTAGCACGGCCCGATCCCCCGGCGCGTGGTGCCGATCTGCAGGCGTCCCAGCTTCGCCTCTCCCGCGGAGTCCAACAGCAGGTGGTAGGGCATGATCAGGTGCGCGTTGGCGGAGATCCGCAGACCGCTCACGTCGATGCGCCGCGCGCGCAGGCCGTCGAGCTCCTCGATCAGCACCCGGGGGTCGATCACCACGCCGTTGCCGATCACGCAGCGCTTGCCGGGGTACAGGATGCCGGAGGGGATCAGGTGCAGCTTCCACTCCTCCCCGTCGCGCACGATCGTGTGGCCCGCGTTGTTGCCGCCCTGGAAGCGCACGACCGCGTCGGAGTGCTCGGCGAGCAGGTCGACGATCTTGCCCTTCCCCTCGTCGCCCCACTGGGCGCCCACTATGACTATTCCAGGCATGTCGGCATGGAGTGTAGAGACCTGCCCACCCAGCCTTCCCGGCCCGGCCGGGCGCGGGCCTATTGGGAGTAGCGCTCGCCCCGAAGTTCATGAACTACGCGGCGGCCTCAGATGGTGTTCGTTCTCGTGGTTCTCGGACTACGCGCCGGTTTCGGCGTAGCGCGCGCCCGCGTAGTTCATGAACTTCGGGTACTCCTTGTGGAAGGTCAGCGTGACTTTCCCCACGGCGCCGTTGCGGTGCTTGGCGATGATCAGGTCGGCCTCCCCCGGGCGCTCGGAGTCTTCGTCGTAGTACTCGTCGCGGTAGATGAACATCACGAGGTCGGAGTCCTGCTCGAGGTTCCCGCTCTCGCGCAGGTCCGAGAGCTGCGGTTTCTTGTCCGGGCGCGTCTCCACCGCGCGGGAGAGCTGCGAGAGCGCGATCACCGGCACCCCCAGCTCGCGCGCGAGGATCTTCAGGCCGCGGCTCAGCTCGCCCACGGCGGTCACGCGGGAGTCGTAGCGGGAGTCGGTGCGCATCAGCTGCAGGTAGTCGATGATGATCAGCCCCAACCCCCCCTCGCACTGGGAGTGCAGCCGCCGCGCCTTCGCGCGGATCTCCAGCAGCCCCACGTCGCTGGAGTCGTCCACCCACAGCGGCGCCGCCGCGAGGCGCTGGGAGGCGGCGAGGATCTTCGGCCAGCGCTGCTCGGCCACGCGCCCCTTGCGCAGCTCCTCGCCCTTGATCCGCGCCTGCGAGGCCACGAAGCGCTGGGCCAGCTCGGCCTCCGCCATCTCCAGCGAGAACAGCGCCACCGGCCGCTTGTGCTCGACCGCGGCGTTCTCCGCGATGTTGCACACCAGCGCGCTCTTGCCCATCGCCGGGCGCGCGGCGATGATCACGAGGTTGCCCGGCTGGAAGCCGCCGGTGATCTCGTCCAGGTCTTTGAACCCCGAGGGGGTGCCCGTCAGCGAGGTGCCCTCGATCGAGAGGCGGTGCAGCTTGTCGAGCTCCTCGTGCAGCACGTCCTCGATCGCGCGGAAGTCCTGCTTGCGGTCGTCGCGCGCGACCTCTAGCATCGCCTTCTCGGCCTGCTCCACGAGCTCCCGCGGGGGGGCGCGGTGGCCGAGCACGCTTGCTTGGATCTCATACGCGCTCGCCAGCAGGCGCCTCAGCAGCGCGTTCTCGCGCACGATCTGCGCGTAGCGGCGGGCGTGGCCGGCGGCGGGCACCACGCCCGTCAATTCGTCCACGGCCGCGATCCCGCCCACCTCCTCGAGCTTGCCGGTCTGCTTCAGGCGATCGATGACGGTCAGCACATCGACGGGCTCGCTCTCGTTGTAGAGCGCGAGCATCGCCTCGTAGATCGATCGGTGGCGGTCGCGGTAGAAATCCTCCGGGCGCAGCCCCTCCTCGATCACGAGCGCGTACATCGAGTGATCCGAGAGGAGGATCGCGCCGAGCACCGACTGCTCGGCCTCGAGATTGTGCGGCGGCGCGAGGCCGACCCCGGCAGCCCCGGCGCCATTGGTTGTCGTGGTTGCGCTCATCCCGCCACGACTCTAACCCGAGCCCTCGCCCGGACGTGTGGGCCAACCCGCAACCTGGGAGGAAAACCCTTGGAGCTCCGGCACGAACAGATGTTCGCAGGGGAAGCGGCGGAGGCGCGCTACTTCTTCGGCACTACCATGGTCTTGACAGTGGCCGTCACGCCCTCGACGATGTCGACCACGACCATGTAAGTGCCGGCGTTCTTGATCGGCTCCGGGAGGTGCACGTT
This sequence comes from Solirubrobacteraceae bacterium, assembly GCA_050696515.1. Lineage (GTDB taxonomy): Bacteria > Actinomycetota > Thermoleophilia > Solirubrobacterales > Solirubrobacteraceae > Palsa-744. The sequence goes on along the minus strand of JBOGYA010000004.1, from coordinate 341 downwards.
GTGGCGATCCAGTTTCAGGCCCCTCGCCTCGTGGATCGCTTCGGCCACGTCCTGTGCGGAGACCGAGCCGAACAGGCGCCCGTCGGCCCCCGCCTGCTGGGGGATCGTCAGCACTGTCTTGTTCAGTAAGGCCGCGTTGGTGTGCGCGCGCTCCGCGAACTCGCGCTCCGCGCGCGCTTCGGCCTCCTGGCGGCGCTGCACCGCCTCCATCGCCCCTTTCGTCGCGGGCTGCGCCAGCTTGCGGGGGATCATGAAGTTACGCAGGTACCCCTTGGAGACCTCCACCACCTTGCCCTGCTCGCCGAGCGGCTCGACGTCCTTGAGGAGGATCGCCTCAGGCA
>JBOGYA010000003.1:0-34407 GCA_050696515.1 Solirubrobacteraceae bacterium | reverse complement strand
GCCGACGGCGTACCCCGGCGTCGCGCAGTTCGCGGGTGATCTCGGTCTCCGTCCACGGGTGCGAAGACTGGAGCAGCATCTCCAGCACCGCCCGGTCGACGGCTGCGTTCTCGGTGTCGGTATCCGGCTGCGGATCGTCGTTCATTGCCTGTTACCTCCTATGCCGTCACCCTTCGGGCCGCTGTCGGCGCCGAGGAAAACGGCTTACGGTTACAGGACCACCAACATATGCACGTCACGCCGCGACCCGGCCCAGGACGCGCGGTTGATACACACTTGAATCAGGTAGGAGCGACTCGCGCGCTCGCGCGGTAGAGCGTGCGCGCGGCCCGTTCCCGCACGCACGCCCTACACCCCCGCCATCGCCGCTCAACAGGCGGGTTGCTGCGCGCGGCGGTACGCCGAGGGCGAGAGGCCGTAGCAGCGCCGGAACGTTCTCGCGAAGTGCGAGCCCCCGCTGTAGCCGACAAGGCCGGCGACTTCCGCGACCCGCACAGTCGGCTGCGCCAAAAGCTCTACGGCGCCAGCCATACGCCGTGCGAGAAGCTCCTCGCGAAACGTTCTCTCCCCGAACATCTCAAAAGCGCGCTGTAGCTGCCGAGTCGAGGTCGCCAGCCCCCGCGCCAGCACCTGCAGCGTCAACGGCCGGCGATAGTGACGTTTGATCGCCACGCACGCCAGCACGTACAGCCTGCGACGCTCTTCGAGCGTGTAGGGCCGCATCCCGCGGCGGGCCAAACGGCCCGCCTGCGGGGCCTGCACCGTGCCGCTCACGCCGCGATCTGATCGAAGCGCAGGGCGGCCTTCGACAGCAACACCCGTTTGGCCGGCTCCAGCAACAAGCCAGCCGCGCGGAGACTTGTGATCGCGTCAACGTAGGCGATCTTGTTTTTCTTCTTCACCTGCATAGCGCGGAGCAGTTTTTTACGTGACACCGACCTTCTGCCCTTGCCCTCGCGGGCAAACAGGGTCTCCAGGACGGCGTGCTCGCGTATGCGCTCACACTCGGGCTCGGAGCGTTCGTGGTGTATCCCGAAAAAGCGGGCAGCTGCAAATGTCGGGGTGGAAAGGTCTCCCCAACGGTTAATCAGCCCGTCGTAACTGAGGCGCGCTAGCGCCGCCGGTATATCGCCCGGCAGGCTTGTGGTGCGCGCGAGTTCGGCCGCACTCCACGGTGCCGGGTTGTCGAGCATGAGTTCGAGCAGGGCGTTATCAAGTGACCCCTCGGCCTCTTGGCTTTCACGTTGTCGCATCAATCGTGGGACCTCCCATGCCGGCCTCTGGCTGGCGCCGCCGAGCGCCAAAGAAGCGCGGCCTTCGGTTTACAGAAACTGAACATAGGCGGACCTCAACTCGTTATTTGGCGCGGACACACACCCGACACACAGTCGAATCACTGCGGACCGCAAGGCGCCATTCACGCAGCGCGTACCGGCGACTGCTCGCCCATAGGAACGGCGCTGCAAAGCGAGTAACCGACTCCGCGAGCGTTCACGATCCAGCCCTCGGCACCGACGGCCGCGAGCTTGCTGCGCAACCGTGAAGCATGCGAGTCGACGGTGCGGGTGTTACCGATTGCCTTGTAGCCCCACACATCCGACAACAGCTCCGACTTGGTGAATACCCGCCGTGGGCAGCGCGCGAGACACAAAAGCAGGCTGTATTCCATTCGCCGCAGCACGACCGGCCGGGAGTGAAACGTCACGCTGCGCGTCTGCGGGTCGATCACGAGGCCGTGGTGTGAGAGCATGCCGTCCCCGACGTGTGCCGGTGAACGACGAGCGAGAGCCGTGATTCGGGCGAATAGCTCCCGAGGATGCACAGGCTCCCGCATTACGTCGTCGCTCCCAGCGTCAAACGCGCGCAGCACATCACCCTCCGTGTCACCCTGCGCGACCCATAGAACACGCATCGTCCGGCTGACCGCCGGGGCCAGCGCCCCCGCCCGAAGTTCGCGCAGCACCCCGAGCGACGTCGCGTCACGCCCGCCGCCGAAGATCACCAACTCGACATCCCCAGGGCGGCAGCACATCCTCAAAAACTCCTGGTTGGGTGCCTTTCGGGTGTCAAACCCGTCGAGTAGTAGCTCATCCACTATCGACTTATTTCTGAGGGTGTCGCCAAAGACGACGACCGTCGCACCCGCCGCGTTCATGTTGCTCGGTGTATCTGTCATCTATCCCGCCTCTCCTTTCCGGTGGCATGACCCGGGCCCCCGCCGCGGGCGAGCAGCGACGCTTCACCCCTAAAAGGTGAAGTGCTGCAATTCCTGCGAGTTAGGTGCCCTGGCCCGCTAGCGCGGCTTGCCTCATTTCGCCGCGCCGCCACGGAATCGTGTTGACCCCACCACGTCTAGTCGCCCGATCGGACGGGATAATTCACGACAGAAACGGCCCAGCGAAGGCTTGCCGTGCGGTGCGAAAAGGGTGACGCGCGAGCGCCGCCTCGGCGTTGTCGCTTGCGCTTCCTCGCCCGGAGAGGTACACCTGTGGTCGTGGCGACGAGAACAGCCGACCTTGATACCGGCGCAGCGCAAGCGACGGTCCTTCACCAGCCAGAGGAACTCGACAGCGGCCTCGTGCCGCATCTCAGCGAGGTCGAGACGCTCGGGTTGGTGCTGAAGGCGCCGCTCGTGTTCATGGTGCCCTACCTGCCGGCACTCGCCGCGACCGCGAACCGCGCATATCGCATGAAGCGCGAGGCGGTAGCCCAAGCGGAAACGGACGGCGACTGGCAGAAGGTGCTGTGGCTGCACGAGAAGCCCTACCGCATGAGCGTGTTCCTTCGAGTGCGGGAGCGCATGAGCGACCGTGACTACTGGCAGGCGCTCAGCGATATGTGGCTAGAGACCGAGAATCTCCACGAGCACCGGGACGAATGGGTCGCAGCGCTCACCGCCAGTCGGCCAGGCCGCGCCCATTGGCTTATGGACGAAAGTGAGCGCACGGTGCTTGCCGGCCTCGATGAGCAGGTGACCGTCTATCGCGGCTTTCGCCGCACCGGCCGGCACCTCGCGCCGAGCTGGACGCTCGACCGGACGAGAGCGGAGTGGTTCGCCAGGCGCCCGCTCGATCCCCCCAGCGGCGACGGCTACCTCGCCACCGCGACCGTGCCAAAGACGTCCGTGATCGCCTACTTCGCCGGGCGAGGCGAGCAAGAGATCGTGCTCAACCCCGACGAGCTACCCGACCCGCAGATCACCACGGTCACGGGCGGCCCTCTCCTGTGAGCGCATGAAGGCTTGGGCGCGAGGTTCTACCGAGATATAGGGACTTATAACGACATGGCTTATAACTCGGTTCCTTCAGGCTCTGAGGGGTCGTGCCGGACCTCGACAACCCATCTCTAACCGAATCTAAAGACTCTAAAACTCTCTAAAGGGATCGGGTATGGTGGTCGGCATGAGCAACCCATTCCACGCGAGCTTCGGCGTCAGCCCGCCGCTGCTGGTCGGCCGCGACGACCTGCTCGATGACTTCGCCGAGGCACTGGAGGATGGCCCGGGATCGGCGGGCCGCGCGACCCTCTACACGGGCGCTCGCGGTGCGGGCAAGACGGTCCTGCTCAATGCGGTCGAGGATCGCGCACGCCAGCGCGGCTGGCTCATCGTCAGCGAGACCGCCACCCCCGGCTTCGTCTCGCGGATAACGCAGCAGCACCTCCCGCGGCTGCTGCGAGACTTCGACCCCAAGGCGGTGCAGCGCCGCATGAGCGGCGTCGGCGCTCCGCTGAATCTCGGCTCTCTCAGCTGGAGCACGATCGAGGCGCATGTCGTCCAAGCGGGTCTGCGTAACCAGCTCGACATGCTCACCGACCTCCTGGGCGAGCAGAGCACCGGCGTCCTGATCACGCTTGACGAGATCCACCACAACCAAATCGATGAGCTACGCGAGCTAGCCACCGTCGTGCAGCACGCCTTCCGCGAGAGTCGCGAGCTGGCGTTCGCCGGTGCTGGCCTGGCCGCCAGCGTCAGCGACGTCGTCAACGACGACGTTCTCACCTTCCTGCGCCGCGCAGAACGGCACACCCTGGGCTCAGTAGCGCGCGGCGACGTTGAACGCGCCCTCCGAGAACCGATCCAAACAGCCGGCCGTAGCATCGGAGAGCAGGCCCTGCAGATCATGGTCGACGGAGCCCGCGGCTACCCCTTCCTGCTGCAGCTAGTCGGCGCTCAGGTGTGGCGGCTGAATCCCGACGCACCGGAGATCACGACCGAGGACGCCACCCAAGGGGTCGCCCGAGCGCGGCGCCGACTTGGTGCGCTCATCCACGAGCCGGCGCTGAGCACCGCGTCAGACATCGACAAGTCGTTCCTACTCGCGATGGCCCAGGACGACGGCCCGTCCAGGATGGCTGACATCCAGCAGCGCCTCGGTGCCGACGTGAACTACGCCAGCCAGTATCGCCTGCGGCTGATCGCAGCCGAGTTGATTCACCCCACCCGCCGCGGTTACGTCGACTTCGCCTTGCCCTACCTGCGCGAGTACCTTCGCCAGCACTCAGCCATCGACGCATGATCGGAGCCGGGACACCGGCATCCTCCAGCCTCTTGTTTATCGGGATCGCGTAAACCCTGTAAAACCCTGTAAAACCCCGTACAACTCCGTATGACTAAGGGCTTCGCCTGGGCTCTACCCGAGCCGGCCGGCGTCAGCGGCGCGCTCAGCGAGGAGGTCCCAGCCGATGCGATGCGCGCGCGAGGCGCGGCCGTCGCTGTCGACCGGAACGCCCTCGCCGCAGAGCAGCCTGACGCACTCGCTGCGGTCGGGGGTTTTGGTGGCGTAGCTGCGCCATGCTGACGGCACTTGCCCGCCGGGCGGCAGCACGCGATGCGCGGGGAAGTCGGGCGACTCGACCGAGGTGCGGATCACCTCGCGGCCGTGGCGTAGGTCGCCGTGTACGACGAGGGAGATGTCGTCAAAGGTTGTCCACTCGCCGGGGGCGACTAGCTGGGCGATGGCGAGGTAGGGGTTGGCGGAGCGATACCTCGGGGTGAGTCGCCAGCGGGTGTGGTCGCCGTGGCGGTAGCCTTCGGCGATCCTGCGGGTGGCGAGCGCGTACAGCGCAGTGTGGGTGTTCGCTGCGTCGTAGTCGATCTCTCGCGCGACCTCGCTCGTTGACAAGCCCGCGTCGGTATCCAGGCCGGCCAGCGAGGCGATCTGCTGCTGGCGTCGGCCGAGCCTCGGGTTGGCGACGTCGGTGGCGCCGTTGTTCTCAGCATCGGTAGACGGGCGGATCGCGTCGGCGAATGCGAGCAGCGCCGAGGCGGTCGACTCGGCGAGTTCGGCGAGCATCTCTTTGGCCTGCGGGTCATCGATCATGCTGCGCTCCTTTGGTTGGCGGAGGTCGCGCGTGAGCCCGCTCCCCTCACCTGGCGGATGGGGTGAGGGGAGTCGCGGGCGCGCGTCGTGGTCTGTCACCGGCACCGGGTCAGGCGATGCTGTAGCGGCGGGGCTTCTCCGTTACGAGCTTCACCTCTTTCGCGTCGGTCAGCCGCACGAGGCAGTTGCCGACCGCGCCGGAGGAGCGCTGCAGCGCCTTGGCTATTTCTGTCGGGCCGTGTGGCCCTTTCTCGGCGTTGTCCTTGAGGTAGCCGAGCACGAGCGGGTTGAGTTGGTTCGGTTTGAGCTTGCCGCCCTCGGGAGCGCTGGCGCTCGCGGTCGGCTCGCTCTTTCCGCCAGCGGGCTTGTCGGCCGTGGGCGCCTTGCCGGTCTCGCGCGCCGGCTTCTTGGCGGCCAGCGACCACAGGTCGGGCTTGCGGCGGTTGCCGTCTCGCCCGCCCTCGGTACGGTGAACCTCGCCGTCGCTCTCCAGTTGGCCGAGTACTTTGCTTGCCGTCGAGCGGCCGACGCCCGCGCTTACCGCGATCTGCGCGACGGTCGCCTGCGCCGCGGTCTCCAGCACCTCGAGGATGGCCTGCTTGGGGTTCGGGGTCTTGGTCTTGCTCATCGCTGATTCTCCTTTGTTAGAGCCCTTTCCGGGCCTTTGCGGATGGACGTCCTAGCTCGACCCGCGGGGCGAGTCAAGTCCTCTCGCACGACCCTTCGGGAGCGGATGGCGCGGTTCGCTAGCACCCGTGCGGGACACGGCCAAAACGAAGATTTGAAAAGCCATGAGCGCTTTCCCGCCGATCCGGCGCACTCGGCGCGCGCGTCGCCAAAGACGGCGACAGGCGCCCTCGGGCGACTTTGCCGGCGGACTTGACTTGTGCCGCCGGGTCGAGCTAGACGTGTTCGGCGATGACCGAAACCGCCCCGCAGAGCAGCCTCGTGCTGGCCCGCCATAGCGGCGCCCAAGGAGCCTCGCCGTGGTCGTAGCTGACGTCCGTCGCGGCGAGTGGGGCACCCCATTCCCGGCCGAGCTGGTGCGCGACTTCATCCACGCCGCGCTTCGCCATCCGACCGCCAACGACATGGTGAGCGAGTACCTCTTCGATATCGCCACGGGCAGCGATGAGCCGCCAGTCCCTGATATCGAAGAGGCGCTTCAGGTCGCCATCGGCGAGGTGCTCAGCGCGGCGAGCGCCGAGGACTGGAAGCGAGTCGCCCGCGACCGATTGGCGGACGCCCGCGACTGCATCGGCGATGACCCGCCACCGGCGGCGGCGCCGCCCGAGGAGGCGATACCGACGGCGTGGTGGCCGCCGCTGCCCGGCCGCGCGCGGCGTAAGTCGATGGTGTTCGTCAAGCAGGACGCGATCCTCGAATGGATGATCGAGCAGCGCTCGGCGACGCTGCGCGAGATCGCGCAGCACTTCGGGATTAGCCCGCACACCGCGCGCATGAAGACCGACGGGCTCGTTGCGCAGGGCAAGCTCGCCGTCACGCCCGGCGCCCGCGCACATGGCAGCCGCCCTGTGATCGAGCGCCGCTACAGCGTGCCGCTCCCGACCGATGCGCCAGTCGACGGCGTCAGCGGTGAGCTTCCGGCGGCGCCCGAAAAGGGGGGCTCGCAAGATCGACTTGCCCTTCCTAGCGGATCGAGCTAGACGTGTTCACCGATCCAACCCCGAGCCAAGGAGCAGGCAGATGACAAACGAGGGAACCGAGCTAGAGGCCGAGATCGCCGTCGGTGAGAAGTACGGCGACGAGCTGTGGCGCATCAAGGAAGTCGAGACCGACACCGTGCTGCGCGACGCCATTACCACCGAGCGCGAGTACCTCTGGCTGCTGGACACCTTCAACCACGGCGAAGAGCACGCCAACGAGCAGCAGGCGCGGCGCGATGCCGCCGCCTCAGCGGGAGCGTGAGGGCGCGATGCCTACCCTCACCGATACGAGCGACCGGCGGAAACTGACACCGGAGCAGGCGCTGAGGCGCGGCCTGAAGGACGCCTTCTGCGAGCGCTGCAGGTTCGAGCCCGCCAATCGTAGCCAGGCGATCGCGCACGCCGCACGCTGTGGAAGCATCGTCGCGCCCCGGCGCGCGCGCAGCCGCAGTGAGGGTAGGCGGTAGCGCGATGCACACCGCAGCCGGCTCAGCCTTGGACGTTTACGTGCGCCCGTGGGAGCAGCGATGAGCGTCGTCGTGATCCTCGCGGCGAGGGGCGTGCTGATCGCGCTCGCGGTGTGGCTGTTCGGCGGGTTCGTCCTGCGGGCCGGCGGAGCGTTCTTCGCGCTCGGCGGGCTGGCGATAGCGGCCCTCTACGGCTCACCGGGGATGGCGGTCGCCGCGCTCCTCGGCGGCGTTGCGTGGCTCGCGGGACAGTGGCTGTTCGGGCTGCGCCACCACTACTACCGCTCGGCTCTGGCCCGCCGTGTCTTTCTCGAATGGCTGCCAGCACGCTTTGACCCGACTCGCCGCTGGGGTGTACCCAACGTCCCGCCAGGGAGCCGGCGATGACTCGCGAGCCCGACATAACCTCGCAGCGACAGGGCGCCACGATCACCGTTAATCGTGACGGTAAGCCCGTCGGTGTCGTCACCGACCTCGGCAACCGCCGCTTCTCAATGATGCTCTACACCGTCGAGCGGCCCTGGGAGCAATACGAGGGCGTCGCCTCCTCCGAAGCCAAGGCCGTAGAGACAGTCGGGATGCGCGGCGAGACGCCCAACCACATGGAGGAGCGATGGGCGTAACAGTCCGAGCGGAAGGGCGAGGCCGCCGAAGCCGCCGCAGCAGCCGGCGTCCCTTTCCGCTTACGAGCCCGAGCGGGCAAAGAGCCTCGGGCGGAAGTCTTACCGCGAGGCAGTCGCCATCGCGGAAGAGCACGGCGTCCCACTAACGGAATGGTGAGGCACGCCAATGCAACTTGTAGGGCGGCGCGAGGGCCATCGCTCCCGTACCGAAAACAAGGCCAGCCGCCGCCCTACAAGCAACTTCGTGGCGCCCGTTGACGATGTAACCAAAAAGGTTTCTGTCAAAGCCCCGATCGGCCTTGACCTTTACCCGCTGTCGAGCTAGACGTGTGTTACCCCGCCCGGTGAGGCGGCATTCTAGTTAAAGGAGAAAAACCAGATGGAATCATCGCCACACGCACACGACACCGACACCGCCTCAGACAAGCGCATCTCGCCGAAGGGCATCGAGTTCGACGGCGCGGAGGTACGAGGTCTGGTGCGCTCAATCGTCAAGCACCCCGCGGTAAAAGACGCCACTGTCGAGGTGGCCCTCGCCGGGCTCAGTGACGCCGCCGAGGAGCACCTGCGCGAGGGTGTGCGTGCCGGCGCCAATGAGGTTCTGGCCAGCCTCTCCGACGCTCTGCGCGACGGCGTGAAGGACACGCTCGATGCGCTCAGCGAGGAGGACTGGACGCTGATCGCTCGCGAGATGCTGGAGGACGCGAAGGGCAAGGCCGAGGCCGCAGCGGTCGCGTAGCCAGTAGATCGTCTCGCAGGGTGACGGGGCGCCCCCCACGTTCCGTGGTGGCACACGCACGGTTCGTCCCGTCGCCCTGCGAGGCGACCCGCCATTTGGCCGAGGGAGATACAGCGATGGACAGCTTTTTCACCGTGAAGATCACGAGCAGCGACGAGTTCGACGTGCCGTCGCTCAGCGCCCAGGATGTGAAGGACGCGCTTCGGGCGAGGGCGCTCGAAGAGGACGTGCCAGTCGAAGATGTAGTGGTAGCGGCATGGGTAAAGGTGCAATCGTGAGCTACGACGAGGTGCCCCGTACACGAGAGCTGCTGTTGACGCGGATCGCGATCTACGGCTACGCGATTGCCTACAGGCGCCGGGTAGGCGAGGCCCGCGACCAAGGCTACACCTACACCGTCGGCCTTCCGCAGCACATCGGCCATCCCGAGCTTGTGCTGTCAGGGATAGGGCCGCTCACCGCCATTGAGGTCATACCGGCCGTCGTGGCGCTGCTTGAACAGGTCCCCGAGATTGACGGGCGAGTAGTCGGCGCAATGGAGGACCGAAAACCGCTGTGGATCGTGACGCTGCCCGAGGACGTGGTCGCCGCCCGTCTCCGTGTCGCTGAGTGGTGGCGGCGAGAGCAACACGACGGACGACCCGCCACCGCGAAGCAGATCGTTTGTTGTGACCCGGCTGGCCGGTTCCCGTGGGAGTCGGGGTGCGAGGTCGGCTACGGAAGCCTGCAGGCGCTGCTGCTACCGGAAATAGCGGTCCGCCCACCGATCCTCGCGCGCCCAGGAGACGAGCATGCCTAGCGCGATTGACACACGAACGAGCCCGTGGGGATCTCCGATCCCTACCAGTGTCATTGAGGACTTCATCAAGACCGCCGTTCGCCACGACGCGCTCGCGGACTTCGTCTACGAATACGTCTTCGAGTCCCTCGATGCTGACGGCGAGCCGCCCGCCGAGCTGGGCGAGGCGCTGCGAGTAGCGTTCATGGAGGTCATCGAGACGTCAGCGACCGACCATTGGGATCGGGTCGGCCGGGCGCTCGTCGCCGATGCCCGCGATTGCCTAGAACCTCCGCCCGAGATAGACTCGGCCGAGGCGACAACCACCTCGCGACCCGTCGCCAGAGCAGCGGCACCGCGGCGGGGTGGCCGCCGCGAGTACCGGGAGGACGGCCCGCACGCGCGTAGCCGCCGGAATACCGCCAGCCGACTGATCGAGGCATACGAACATCTCCGGCGACAAAGCCCCGACGGGAACTTCAAGAACGCCCAACTCCTCACGCAAGCCAACCTCGCCGTAGAGACGCTCTTCCAGCAGTTCGGTCGCACGGGCGGCCTTCGCTGGGCCACCGACGCCACGGCCGCGATCCGGCTCCCGGCGCTCTGGGCGGAACTCGGAATGGTCGAGCCGGGAGCACCGCTCGATCAAGTCAGGGCCGCTGGCAAGGAGTATCTCCGCCTCGCGCTCGCGCACCCAGCCGCAATGCGGACGCTGGTGCAGCCGGAGGAACTCGATGAGCTGCTGCGACCGAAGGATCCGCGGCGCTACCGAACGCTGCAAGAACTCACGGCGGCGCTCGCGCGCCGAGCAGCCGAGCAGGACCGACTCATCGAACAGGCACTCCTCGCCGCGACACGACACGAGTCCGCGGAGACGATCAACGTGCCCGAGATGGTCGGGGCGCTGAGGGCCGCGTGGTTGCGCGTTGCTGTGGCCGCGTGGCACCTCGGTGGCAAGCCGAACGACGAGGCGCTGTTTCAGAAGATTGCCGCCAGTACCGACGCGATCCTCAGCGCTCCCCCGACCGCTTCCCCCGCCTAGCGCCGTGGTTTACCGCGTGCTTGTACCTGCTGAGCCCAGCGCCGCGATCCCGCGCGGCGCGGCCGTGCTGGAGCGCCGCCGCGCCCCTCGGGCACAGGGGCGGGTGTACTCAGGCCGCGAGGTTCAGTTCGGTGAGCTGTGCGCCCAGGCGGCCCTACACGGGCGCGTGGTGGCGCTCCCCGACGGCTGCACCGAGGTGGGCTACTACGACGCCGTCAACGGCGAGCTACGAGCCCACCGCCAAGGGCTCGTGGCGTTGGAGCGCTGGCTCGGACGCCGGGTCCACCGAGGCGACCTCAAGGCGCGCGATAACCGATCGACACGGCGCTCACGAGCCCGCCGGCTGACCTACGAAGGCCGCTTCGCCGAGGCCGCAAAACTCGACCGCCGCTTCGGCTTCTAGCCCTGCTCGCCATGATCTACGTCAACTGCGATGCGTCGTACCAGCACGGATGGGCGGGGATCGCCTACCAAAGCGACCGCCTCGAAAGCCACAGCCAGCTTGTGGAATGCAAGAACAACGGCGAGGCCGAGCTACGAGCGCTCCTGCTGGCGATGAGCGCAGCCGAGCACGCCAACCTTCGCGACGTCATCTTCAGGACCGACTGCGAGTCCGCCGCGCGACCCCATCGCGGCGACAGCGAGCACCTGCGACCCTGGCGCGCGGAGGCGTGCCTCTACCTGGCCGCACACCACCCAGGCTGGTCGATCGCCCAAATCTCGCGTGGCGAAAACGTGCTCGCCCACGCACTCGCGCGGAAAGCCCGACGAGCCCGCCACGACGTCTCAGTGTCCCTCGACACCCATGTAGCCGAAGCGCTGATCGACCGCGCCGGAATCCCCGAGACGCCCAACGGCCGCTGGCGACTCGGGCCCGGCCGACACGAGACGAGCATCAGCGCCGCCCTGAATGCCGCCCTCGTCAGGCTCGCGCGAGACGTGACTGCCATCCCCTCCAGCGAGGCCCAATCGTGACCGCCCGACCGATCCCCAACGAGTTCTGCGTGAACGTCCTGAGCGCGGTCGTCAACCGGCCCGGCGCGCTCGCTGCCGATCATGGTCAGACCAACCAGATAGCGCCGCGACTGCGGTGGCTGCGCGAGTCCGGGCTGGTACATCGAGACGGAGCGACGCCGGCACGTTGGTATCCGACACGGGCCGGGGCAGAAGAGATTGACCGGCGGCGCCTGGCGCTGCTCCGTCAGAAAGACCGACAGCGCCGGCTTCGAGCGCTCGACGCGATCCGGCGAGCTGAAGCGCTATTTGCGTTCGCCGACAGCCTGGGGGCGCCCGCGACCCCGGCATTGTGCGCGACAGGCGGCCAGCGCCGCATGACGTTCGGTGACCTAGTCGCTCTACTCGGGCGCAGCGTCGGGCGCAACGTGCTGGTCGCGACCGACGCGCCAAAGACAACCTGGCCGCCGGTATCCCCGATCATTGCCGTCGGCGAGATCGGCTTCATCGAGCAGGAACGCGAACGCGACGTCGGCGACTGGCGGCTCAATCTGAGCCTGGACGACTGCGCCTTTGTCGAATTCTCCCGCCGCCGCTTTGAACGCGCGACGCTCGACCTGGCGATGGACGAGATCCACGTACACCAGGCCGGACAAAAGACCGTCCTGTGCTTCGAAGAGTGAATCGAGTGCTGGCGCCCCACGACACCACCGTGGCATCCGCCCCCGCCCGAGACGACGAACTGTGGGCCATGTACTACGTCGTGCGTAGCGATCGGCGCCTGAGTTTCGGGCAAGCGATAGCGCTCGGCGGAGCTGGAGCGGTTGCGTGCGCTGATCGCTTCCGCGACAGCGAGCGCTGGCGCGCGAACTTCACCGCCTGGCAGGCCGCCGAGTACCCCAAGGTCGCGCTGCGCGCCAGAGCGGATCAGTTCGCTGCGCTCACCGGCATTGACGCGACGCCGGTCCCTACCCACGCCGATCCGATCGCCCTATGCCTCCCGCCGCGGCGCAAGTCCGAACGCGAGCCCGAGCTGATCGAGCTTGCCCCCTTCACCGACGCCAAGCTGCCGGCCGAGCCCCCTGCCACCCCTGGCGCACTCGTGTACATCATCCGGCCTGGCGTCATAAAGAGCATGGGCAAGGCCATAGCCCAAGCCGGGCACGCAGCGCTCGCGCTCGCCGACGAGATGGCAGCTACGCACCGCGCCGAGCTGAAGCACTGGCGGGAAGCGGGAATGCCCGGCGAGGTCCGACTGGCAGACGACCGCATGTGGGAGCCCCTGAAGGCCGCAGTGGAATGCGTCGTCATCCGCGACGCCGGCTACACCCAGGTCGCGGCCGGCACAGAAACCGTGCTGGCGCTCCCGCCCCTACAAGAGCAGCCGAGCATCGTCACCGAGCTAGAGCGCCTGCCCTAGCTAGGCACGCTCATACGACGGTGTGGCTACTACGGCAGAACGGCGATGTCCCTGATCCCCAGCGCTCCGAAGTGCTTGCGGGCGGCGCTCCTGGCTTCGGTAAGCGTGCCCGAGAAGAAGGCAGGGTCGCCCTCTTCGATGCCGCCGACGTAGGAGCAGAACGCCCAGGTTCCGCGACCGCGCGGCTCGGTGAGATGCGATCGTTCGTAGGGACGGTTGCTGACGTAGACCTGGCTCGGCGTGATCGGTGTGGCGGTGAGGCTCATCGTCGTGGCTCCTTCGGCTCGGTTGTTCGTGCCTTGCAGACACACGTCTAGCTCTGCTTCGGCGTGGAAGTCAAGTCCTTCCAGCGAACCTCGGCAGGCCCTCGGCTTCGCCGACGGTCGGCCCCGCGGCACCGGGCCCGCGTTCGGACAAGGACCACAAGGCGATCCCGCGCGTATTCGACCGCCGCGACGCGACCCTTGCGGCGCGCGGGGCGGGGCGCGAAGAGGCGCGAAACGCCGACAACAGGGCGCGTCACGGGGTCAGCATCTCGCGCCAAACTCGCGCCAGTCCATCCGCGGAACGTGCGGTTTCAGGCGGTTTCAGGCGGCAAACCGGCCGCCCGTCCCCATGATCGTCCACCACAAGCATCCCGCTCAACCATGCGGAAAACGGCTCAACCAAGCCAAAAAAAAGGCGCCCCGCGAAGAGCGCCGAAGTCTTGCCCTCTGGATTTCAAGACCAGTGCATTCAACCGCTCTGCCACCCCTCCTGGGCGGGATCCGGCGACGGGCGGCACTGACGCGCCGCCCGCGTCGGAGTCTAGCCGCCTAGCTAGAAGCGACCGCGATCGTTTGAGCCCGAGTGTCGAGTTCCACCGCCAGAGCGCCGTGCCGGTGTAGCCGTGCTGGCTGAAGCGGGGAGCGTACTTGTTATACTCGCCAAGTATGACCGGTCGGATCGGTGCCAAGGGGCAGGTCGTGATTCCGAAGGCGTTGCGCGATCATGCGCAGCTGCATCCGGGTGACGAAGTCGACTTCGAGTTGCGCGACGAGGAGATCGTGCTTGTCGCGCGTAGAGCTCCCCCGCGGCTCGGCGGTCGGTTCAAGAACACCGGTATGGCCGCGCGTCTGCTCGAGGACCGCGCACGCGAGCCCCGGTGAGCGTCTGTCTGGACTCCTGGGCGATCCTCGCCTGGCTGGATGGCGAGGAGCCTGCGCTCTCGCGCATCGAGGAGCTGATCCCCGCACGGCCAATCGTGAGCTGGGTGAACCTCGTCGAGGTCTACTACCGCGTTGAGCGCGACCACGGGCGGATCGCTGCGGATGACACGCTCACGTCACTGCGGGCAGCCCTCTCGCTCGATCTTCCCGGCACCGCAAGGATGATCGAGACCGCACGCCTGAAGGCCCGTGCGTCGATCGCGCTCGGGGACTGCTTCGCCGTCACGACGGCCACCGCCCACGGGCTCGTACTGCTCACGGGCGACCCCGAGATCCTCGGCCTGCCGGATTCGCCCTGCAGGACCGAGGATCTGCGCCCAGGCTGAGCCACCGCGGCATCCTCAGGGTCGCCCGATCGCCTCCACGGCCCGCCGCCGTCCGCCGACCGACTGGCTCCATGAACCGCCCCCGGTGGTGGGGTGATCAGCCTTTCAACGAGTGGAATTCGCCGAGAGGGCTTGGCAGTTTTGCGCAGCGCGATCCGAGGCTTTACACTGGCCTCCCGACCTCAAGGAGAGGTGGCCGAGTGGCTGAAGGCACTCGCCTGCTAAGCGAGTATGGGGGTCAACTCCATCGCGGGTTCGAATCCCGCCCTCTCCGCCATTTGATCGAAGTACGAACTAGAACCAAGGACAAAGGGCTTCGGGGAGTCGGATCGGCTCTCTGGAGCCCTTTGTGCGGCCTGGGTCGTGATGGCCTCAACCTCGGCCAAGATGCCCTCGGCTAGATCATCCGCCAGCAGAAGGGCGTAGGGCTCGGTCAGGTCAGCGCCGGTGACGCGGACAGCCATCTGGCCTTGGTCTTCATCCCGCTCGGGTAGGACGTAGAGACGAGCGAAGAAGGCTTGGTTGTAGCCTCGCTTGATCGGCTCCTTGGCGGTCTTTGAGCCGCCCTGGGTTCCACGGAGACCACCGTTTTGGTTGGTTTCCTAACTTCTTTTTGTGTGTGTAGTTGCCCAGTCTTTCGCAGCGTAGAGTTCCTCGACTTCTCGTGGCGGGCGGTCGCCGAGGGCTTCGTGCAGACGGGTGTTGTTGAACCACGCGACGTATCTGACGATCGCCAGCTCGAGCTGGCTTCTGCTGGCCCAGGAAAAACACGCTGGCGGCCTTCAGGATCTCATTCGCGCGGCGCAGCTGCGCAACCTCACGACGCAAGGATTTTGATCTCCTCGCGCTCCTGGCTGCTCAGGACGTCTTTGCGCCGGCCCTCGTCAGCTTCGGTCTGCCGGACGTGTTTGCGCAGCGTCTCGCTCTCGATCCCGAGATCCCTCGCGACGTGCGCGATAGGACGCCCAGACTCGAACACCAGCCGCGTCCCGCGATCCAGCAACTCCTTTGAATACTTCCTCGCATGTGCCATGAGCCGAGACTTCTCCCTCCGCCAGGCAAACCCTGGCCTCGCAGTCTCCGCCAAACACAGGATGGCTCACAGTCTGTCTGGAATTCCACCAGGGCGGCATCAACACCACCTACCGGCTACTGGAACATACCTACCGGGAGCTGATCTGGCACTCCGAGATCACCCCCGAGGCGCTCTACGACATCCTGAGTGCGCTCCGCCGGCACGGCATCGGGCTGAAACCGCACCCCAAGGGGACCGAGCGGCAGCTCGGCGAGCGCGATCTCGAGGTCTTCCGCCTACGCGTCATCGAAGGCCGTTCGCTCAGAGAGACCGGCGAGCAGGTCGGCATAGGCCACGAGCGGGTGCGCCAGGTGCTCGCCCACCACCTTGGCCTCAGGGGCGCACCACCGGCCGTCAAAGCTAGGCCCCACCGCAGCGAGAACCCAAGCTCGCCCCCGGACTGCGAGCAGGTGGGACGTGCCATCCAACGCCTGCGCTGCGCCAAGGGCCTTACCGTAGATGAGCTTGCCGCCGCGATCGGCATTACCGCCGAGCAACTGGCTCGGATCGAGGACGGGCTGCGCGACCCCACCTGGACCCACGCTCGCAAGGCTCGCCGTCGGGCTCGACACCACCACCGCGCTACTCGCCTACGCCATCGAAGGCGAGAAGCCCTGAACAGGCCCCCGGCGAACCCGATGCCCGACCGCCAGCCGATCCTCGTCATCGAGACCGACCATGACCTCGGCCAGGCGATCGTCGGGCAGCTCGTCGCCGACGAGCACCCGGCGAGGCTCGCTCGCAGCGCCAACCACGCCACCGTCCTCGCCGCCAGGAGCCGCCAGCGCTCGTGGTGCTCGGCACACTCGACACACCCAACGGCGCCCTCGCCCTGCTGCGCACCATCCGTGGCAGCGGCCCCGAGGCTCCCTGGAACCCCGACGTGCCGGTCATCCTGCTCAGCCCACACACCCACGAGCCCGACCTCCTGCGCGCCTTCGAGGCCGGCACCGACGACTTCCTGGCCCACCCGCCGAACTACCTGGAGCTACGCGCCCGCCTGCGGGCCGTCCTGCGCCGTACCACGAGCCCCAGGAACAACCGGGTGCTCAGGGTCGGCCCGCTGACGATCGACACCGATGCCCACAAGGCCAGCCTTCACGATCACCACCTCAATCTGCGCCAGATGGAGTACAAACTGCTCGTCCACCTCGCCAGCGATCCCCGGCGCGTCTTCCGCAAGCAGGAGCTCCTGCTTGCCGTATGGGGATACCCGGTGTCCGTCTCCACGCGGACGATCGACAGCCACGCCAGCCGCCTGCGCGGCAAGCTCGCCGTCAGAGGCGAACGCTGGATCATCAACACCCACGGCGTGGGCTATCGGCTCTTTTGACCACGGGCACACCAACGGGGTGCCCTTGCGTGGGTATCTCCAGGCACATAGTCGCATCTCGGTATCGGCGGTTACGATCTAAGATAGGCTTCGACGAATGTCTCGACTAGAAGTCAGTGGTTCTTCTGCGGCCTCGAACGTATCACGCGGGATCGTGCGCTCCGGTGTCTCCTCCGCAACAATGGGGAACGAGAGAGCGATAGTCGGGCATTGGCTCGTCTTGGGAGTCATCACACTTGTCGCAGTCACCTTGCGCCTGCCGTTTCTCCATCACCAGAGCCTTTGGCTAGACGAGATTTATACCAAACACATCATGGGCGCCTCGAGTCTCTCTGAGCTTTGGCGGCGACTCGAAGCTTCCGAGTCGACACCACCGCTCTACTACGCGATTGGTTGGCTTGTCCGAGCGCAGTCGGCCGTCGCTATGCGAGCGATCTCAGCGTTGGCTCTTACCGCTGCCGTCCCCGTAGGCTATGTGGCGGTTCGTCGGTTCATTGGAGCGCGAGCTGCGCTGGCGACGGCAACACTCATCGCAGTCAACCCAATGCTTGTATCCTATTCGACCGACGCCCGTAGCTATGGCCTCTTGGTACTGACGGGCCTGTTGTCTCTGTGGGGTTTTGCAACAGCGTTGGATTCTGCTAGGTCGCCTGGAGTCAGCTCAGATGAGGCCACGATGACGACTCGGCCCTTCGCCCTATGGGCTATGGCTTCAATCCTGTGCATTTGGACGCACTACTTCGGGATTTTCCTGATTATTGCCGAGGGGGCGGGGTTGCTGATTATGCTGCCGGCTTCTAGGCGTCGCACGATAGCTTGGCTTGCTCTTATAGCCATCTGTGTCACTCCTCTTGTTTCGCTGGTGCTCCACCAATCCGGCGACGAACGAACTCAGTTCATTGCTAGTATTCGGCTCGGCTCACGGGTAGCAAGGACGGTGCGTGAAGCTGCGATGGGACCCAATGTGCCGAGGACGGTGCTTGAGGCTAGTGGTCTGCTGGTATGGAGCATTGCGGTCGCAGTTGGCGCTTGGCTTTTGATCCGCCGAGGAGGAAAATCCGTTGTCTTGGTGGGAGTGGGAGGCTTCGTCGTGAGTGCGCCTCTGCTGCTTGCTGGCATTGGCCTTGCTGACCGATTCTATGCGCGTAATGTCATTCTTGTTGTTCCGTTGGCCCTCGCCATCGCGGCGCCTGCGCTCTTGCGCTGGCGAAGTGTACCGCTCGTGGTTTACTGTGTCCTAGCGGTATTGACCTCAGCCTGGGTTGCTACAAACTGGCGCTATGAGCAGCTAGATTGGCGCGATGTTGTTGGGAGCACTCAACAACTCGATCCGACGGCTCCGGTTCTCGCCCTGTCCAAGGGAAATGTGCCCGTCGTAGAATATTATCTTGCACGTCCACCCACCGGCTCGCAGGGAGTCACCACCACAACTGTATGGCTTGTAGTGGAACCTACGCGCCCAAGTGGCGATCGAGCCTTTGTGCCAGCCCCGGTTCCGCCGCTACCAGGTTTTGCGCCTATACGTAGCGTCCGCGCCCATGCGTTTACGGCCGTACTTGAGCAGGCTGCGCGGCCAACCCACATAGCATCTGGCCAGGTACAAGATGGTATTCTGTTCCCCGGCCGTTAGTGGGATAGAATGACTCCATGATTCGATCGGCGGGCTCCATCCGCGCGATTGCCTCGGGCTCAGGACCCTAGTCAGAGACACCTGTTGATCCTCTGAGCAATATTCGGATAGGCTCAGAGTTCTGTGGCCCAAATGATAGAATCTACCGGGACTGGAGTCCATATGCACTCGCTTGCCGTACGGTGGTTGAGCCTCACCCTCCTTTGTATCTGCGGAGTGCTCTGGACCTGCAGTTCAAGCTCTGCCTCTTCGCTGGTCACCTACTACCACGGGCGAGGACAAGAAAACTGTTGGCAGACCGGCGTGTGGTATGGCGAAAACGGTGAAGCCTGCGATCTTGTTGGTGCGGGCTTCTTGCCAACGCCCGGGCCGTACGAAGGCCTGGCCCATATCTACAATGCGACCCCTGGTGGCGAGGAGCAACTGCCGAGTGGCGACTACTGCAACCCTTATGGGATCGGCGAAGGCCTGAAATTGCAGGATAGTACAAATGAGGGCCAGTGGACCGGCTGGACACCACCGTCTCCGTACTCGTCATATCAAGAGTCCAATTATGCCGATACCGCCTGTCAGGCAGAAGGCGGAACCTGGGGTCAAAAGCTGACGCCCGGCTCTGGTAGTAGTTGCTACGCAAGAGTCTGCGGAATGCATCACCAGGTCTCGTTCCATAATCAGGGTTATAACAATATGCCGTGGGATAGTCGTATGGTAAACCCAAAGCTTGTGATGTTCACTTCGGCTGGCCCTGGTGCGTATTCACATGGATCTGGGACTGACGCCGGCGGCTGGGGATATGTGTGCCTCATTTTCCAGGAAATCCACACCGGCGCGATGATCGAACTTTGCCTTGAGGAGTGGCGTGCTACGACCAATGAAGCTGCTTGGAAAAGCGAGCGTATCGGCGAATGTTCAGAGGAACCAGTCGCGAACGTTACGAAGGATGAGGCTATCAGTTATTTCTGGCCAGGAACGAGCTTTAACACGTTGGGCGCGACCTCAAGCACGACCTACGAATACAGTGGTAGTAGCTCTGAAATCCAAAAATTTTACGAGACCGAAATTACGAAGGAAGACTTTGAACATGTCCTACAGTACGATGAACGAGAATACCACGAAAAACCGGGGCACCCCGGCCAACCCGAAGTCGGCAATGGATGTGTAGCCCCGGGCCACGGGCGCTTTTCGTCAACAAAAGCGTCGGAATTCGCTCTCATTGGCGCCTCGCAAGGTATGGAGATGTGGCGCGAAGCCAAAGTCCTCGCTGGCCGTGACTCAGGCCTTTATTTGTACGACGAATACGCCCTCAATCCACCTGGCGCGACAACCAACGAAGCCAGCTATTCAGAATACACTGCTGCCGCAATAAATGGGGCTGTTACATCTAACGGAGAATATACGCAGTATCATTTCGACTACGGTACGAGTGAAGCCTACGGCAAATCCACTCCGACCTACTATTCAGGCGCCGGGAAGTCCTTTACGCCAAAGGAAGAGCATGAAACCCTTACAGGGCTCGCACCTAGCACCACATATTACTACCGTATCTGCGCAACCAACCAGTATGGCACAACTTGCGGCCAGGCCCGACAATTTACCACAGAAACCGTACCGTCGGTGATAACCGAACCTGCGACCAAAATAACCGAAACGACCGCTGCTGTGTACGGCTCCGTAGAAGCGCCAGGTAGGTATGTCCTTTACTGGTTTGAATGGGGTACAAGCACAGGCTACGGTCACCACACGACAGAAGGTTCTCTAGAACCCAAAGGTCGCCAGCAAGAGGGCACAGAACTGACTGGACTAACACCGGGCGCGATTTATCACTATAGATTCGTCGCAGAGGTGGGAGGTGTCGGAGGTGAATACTATTACGGGCTCGATAATACATTTACAACATGGGACCAACACTGTGGCGGTACTGCAATTATGGCTATGGGTGACTCTGCCCTCGCCCCTGCCCAAGAATTGTGGGGCATCGATTTTAATACGTCGACCGCTGAAGTAGCGTGTAGTGGTGCGCAGGGTGCAGGCGGTAAACCTGTTGTCAGCTACGCGGCTAAGGAAACGGGTAATGCTCTGGAAGCGCTCGGTGCGGAACATTCCGAAATGCGACTGAGCGAATGGCCGTTTGTGGTAACTGGGGAAGCTCCGTCTAAAGCGCAGCAAGCAGAAATAGAAGCTCACGGGATACCGAGCTCGGAATCTGGCGTTGAGACAATGCCGCTCGTACAAGAGTCGGCTGCTGTATTGATACACTTGCCAGAAGGCTGTCTCAGCAGCAGCGAAGCCCGATCTCTTGGCGGCAAACTCTATAAATTCGGCCGGCTTGTGCTTGACGGGAGTACGCTCGCGAAAATCTACGAAGGCTCGATCACTACGTGGAAGCAGCTAATCGAACATCAGGCGTCTGAACATGGTGAAGACCGCCTCCATTGCGAACAGGCGTCCGAGGAAGAAAGCCCGATCAAACCGATCGTGCCACGTGGCCGTGATGGCATGACGCACATCGTCAAGGACTACCTCCAGCAGGTAGCGACGGGCACTTTCACGGCCGAAGCCTATCCGGAAGTCGTTGATGGCGAACGGACCGGCTGCACGCATAGCTACGGTGAAGAAGCTGGAGTAGGTTGGAAAGAAGTGAGCGAAGGCTGTGAGAACGAGCGTTGGCCTCTCGCTGCTCATGTGACGAGGGCAGGCGAACCTGGGGACCAGGGCGTAGTCAGTGAAGTCGCGCATATTGCTGGTAGCATCGGCTATGCAAGCCTGGCGATCGCCCGCACAGACGGAAGGTTCTCAAAGAAAGGTATCGGGGGCGAAAACAAAAAAGGGACAGAATTCGGGCAGGGTGAAGAGAAGAGTCAATTCTGGGCTGAGATTCAAGACAGCGAACCGGGTAAAGTTCCTGTCGAATATGCTGATCCGGCGAGTAACGAGGACATCGAAAAAGCGGCCTCCGCAAATTGCAGTAATACCCGTTACCTCAACGTGCCGGGAGAACCCGATCCGCCAGTCAACGCTCTGGCAAGTTGGGCCGGCGTCAAAGCGGAAGCTACGCAGCCGAAGTACAGTCTTTGTGGACTGCTATACGCCGTCGCGCTACGGAGGTACTCATTCTTCACAGGAATGGCGAACGGTGCAGAGACCACGGCGCATGACTTCCTCGTATTCGCGTTGAACAAAACCACCGCCGGTGGTGGCGGGTCCCTCATCAAAAACCACGACTACGAACTAACTTCCGGGACGATGCATAAAGAGGCCGAAAGCGGAGCGAAAGAAATAGAGTACTAGCGCTTGGCTCCTTTGAGCCGCCCAACGGCACTTGTGCGACATAATGCTCGGACGCGATGTTATTCAACGTTACCCGATTGACTCGCTTGGGCTAGCCATTCGTCATATCGACGTTCAACATCCCGCCGTGCGGTATCCCAAACTACGTCAGGTCTATCGAGGATCTCGCACGCACGAAGTGAGGCCAATCCAAAGCCGTGCGCAGGCGCACTGGTTGTGCATGAGGACCGACTCTTGCTCGTCCGACGGTCTCGCGCGCCCTGGTTAAACCGCTGAGATATTATCGGCGGTTTCTGCAACTTTGATGAGCATCCAGCCTCGACCGCCGAGCGGGAGGTTTACGAGGAGACCGGCATCAAGGTGCGCACTACCGGGATACTTGGGATCTGGATGGATACCTATGGAAGCGGCCAACCAAACGTTGAGTCGACCACGAATATCTACTACAACGCTGTACCTACGAGCGATGTGGGGGAAGCGCAGATCGATCCAAACGAGATTACTACCCTACGGTGGTTCTCGGCGGGTGACCTTCCCGACGCGCTGGCATTTCCTGATCACAGCAGGAAAAGTGCTTGATGCTTGGTTGCGTCACCGAGCTGTTGCGGATGTGAGCACCGATAGTTCTGCATAGGATTTCATGCTGTTTCGCCCACTACCGGTTGTGCGACGTTAATTAACTCTGCGAATGGGTCGCCCGTCGGGTAGCCCCGAGGGCGTCGTCTGCGGTATCGAGCGCCGCGCGATACCTAAGAAAGAAGCGTTCATCGTCACCGGGATGTTGGGCAGTGGAATCGAAGTCCCGCTCGCCGGGTCCCAGTCCGCGCTCGAAGTCGTCAGCCATGCCGTACACGGCCTCAACCGCGGCAAACGCGTCTCCTTTCATCTGCCCAGACAGAGTTGGGTTGCTCTGCGACCATGCTTGTTCCCAACGCTCGGTAGGAGCCCCCGGTGGCCATCGCTTCTCCCGCAGCGCCGTATCAACGACGTCGCGCATCTGCTCCAGGTGCGCTTTCGTATTGTTCGCTGCGCCTCGCTTTTTACGGAGCGAACCAACCACTTTGCCGAGAACGTTAGGGATTTCTTCGATCGCGCCCATCAAGACACTCCTCGGATGTACCGCAGGAGCGAATCATATCAGAACTAGGCGAGGGAGGCCGCACCTTCTCATGGGTCCGAGGTAGCCATGTCCGGCAACGCCGATTGTGCGATCCCACGCTCTTGAAAGAACGCGACTCGGGCCTCTAGCTTGGCATGGCAGCGATAGCTGCCCGCACGGCGTCACAGGCAGCGGCAAGCGTACTTGCGGATATCTCAACCTCGACATAATTACCGTCGTCTGAAGTCGCACCATACGTGTGCTCGCGAAGAGCCTCCTCGTAGAGACGGCCACTCACGAGCGTACCACTGATTAGATAGCCACTGCGCACATCGCCCGTGTGACGTGGGAGATTCAGAGGCTTGCCTTTCTTATCCAGGCCGCGGCGTCGATCCTCTGCATGTTCGATCGAGTCTCTGAGATCTCGAATGGAAGGTAGATCGGTGTAGAACTTGTCTCGGGCAACCCGTAGCGAGGTTTGTATCGTGCCGGACTGGAGGTTCGCCAACTTGTCTAAGGCTCGGCCGACCTGTGCGAGTGCCCTCACAAATCCACGCGCCTCTCTTACCATACTTTTCTGCGCGTCCATCATTGGACGAAGCTCCAACTCGCGGCGTGCGCGTCCAATCAAGTCAGGGCCAGCGCTCGCCAGCTCGTTAGGCGTCTGATCCCTGGCGATCTCGGACAACTTGCTCGCCACAAGCTCGAACGCTCGACGTTCGTCGTGTATGTCTGGCCGAGGCTCAGCACTGCCCTCATCAAATGCGTGCAGGTGCCCCTCGGCATCGGATATGGCGTCATTTAGAAGCCCACGGAGCTGCGTCATCTGCAGCAACATCTGAGGATCGAGCACTATAGCCTCTCACTCTAGCACCACAGCTCACGGACATCAGTCGAATAGTCTCAGACAATGCCGCTTGTGCGACGCGACACGGGACCGCTGTCGACGCAGCTGTACTCAGCACGGGTACGGGGGAACATCTTGCCCTTCGCCGACGAACGAACTTCGTCCGCGAGCAAACCGGAGGGATTTGTAGCCGCGCGACTTAGCCAGGGACAGCCTCCATCCGTCAACCACGTGTCTCGCTATAACAGGATATGCGCCGGGCGTGAAGGGTTTGCCGATGCATCGTGTCAGGTGTCCTGCTCGGAGCGCTGCGGCCCAAACCTTACATGCCGGTCCAGCTGCGACGTTGTGGAGCGCTGCGACTGCGATGAGCGAGTCTCTGCCGCATTGCGTGAACTTACTCTCTTTCGCCGATGGCGCACTGTCCGGGACGTTGCGGGATCTCGGGGCGAGTGCATGGAGTGGCGCCGGCGCTTCCATGTGGTTTTCCCCGATCAGATGCACCTCGTACGGGCCAAGATGGGGAGGCAGCGCGGCTCGACCTGGGCTATCGGCGGTCAGCCTCACGAATAGCCTCCGCTGCCTGCCGCCGGGCTTGCCGTCCAACCGGCTCCATGAGATGCTCAAGAAGGCGGTCCAGCTTTGGAGCCCTTCCCGGGCTCTTCGCTGCCGGCCGGCGCTCGGACCCCGGGCCGGGGTTCGCACGTCGTCCCGATCTCCCCGCCATTTGCATGTATTGCGAACCGCGGCCCCGAGAAACGGGGCTGCGGCCGTTTTTAGGCCGGTTTCCAGGGGTTTGCCTTCGAGGGGCTGTTCTTGGCGTTCTGGGACAGCTTGGGCCAGTTTGCGGGCAAGAGCGACGAGATGGGCGTAGAAGTCCGTTGGGTTGGCCTCGATCATGCCGTGGTTATAGACGAGAAGCATCAGGTAGATCGCCAAGTTGATGAGCCGCCGCTCAAGGGGGCTGGCGGTCAGGTAGGGCGCGGTGGCCAGGTCGATCAAGGCCAAAGCGTCGGTGAGCGCTTGGTCTACGTCCTCGACCTCACGTTCTGCGGCGTGCGAGTAGCGTTCGACTGTGGCGCGTTCCTCTTCGACGCGTTCCTGCTCGGCCTGCATGACCTTCGGATACGCCGCCCGATAAGCTCGCGTAGCCGGCGCTTGTGGCGCTCGGCCTCACCGCGGGCGATCTCGGCATGGCTCTGAACATGGGCAATGAGCGCTTCTCGGATGGCTGTCTGCCCGTCCGAGGTGAGCAGGAAGGTCCCAGCCTCACCGCCCGACTGCACCCAGCTCGCATGCGCCATCGGGCGGCTGCGCACCGCCAAGGGCCTCACAATCGAGCAGGTCGCCACCGCCACCGACATGAGCGCCGAGGAGCTGGAAAGGATCGAGGACGGGCTGCGTGACCCCAGCTGGAGGACGCTCTACAAGCTCGCCGTCGCGCTCAACACCACGGCCGCGCTGCTGGCGCCTACGCCATCGAAGCCGGGAAGCCCTGAGCGAGGCGCGGAGATCGTTGTCCGGGACGTACCGGATGGGCGGCGCGCGCATACACTTGTCTTCTACGCGCGCCGGCACCAATCCAGTCCACCTAACACTCCACGTGGGGGTGGTAAACCCCCGGCCGAGCAGGCGGGGCCAGGGGCCGCCGCCAACGACACCAGGCGGGGCCGTGATAGGTCAAGCTGTGGGGTGGGGGGATCAGGCGCTTACGCTCAGCCAGCGCCGATCTTTGGGGTAAGAGACACCTATTGACTTCCGCCTGGGACGGGAGGCAGGATCATCACTGCCACGTAGGGGTACGCGGTGGTCGCTATCCAATAACTAGACAGTCTCAACAAGGGGAACGCATTCATGGCGACAGAGCCGCTTGAACACCAACCTGCTAGCCCCAAACGTCCTGGTCTTCTCATTCTCAGAGCTCGCTGGCAGGCGGATTCCCGATACGGATCTTCACCTCTATCCTTTTCGGCACGGGGAGCTTTATGCGCTCCTGACCGAAGCGGGATTCGTTGACATTGATGTCTATGGCGGCCTATCCTTGGTAGCTGATGGCCACCATGACCACGCCACGATGCCGTCACCAGAGGCGATCGGCGACTCGGCCTTTATCACATATGTAGCTCGACGAGCCAGGTAGAGGCGGTAGGAGAACTGGCCCCCGGCGACGTTCTGACCCTCTACTGAAAATAAATACGATAAACGACTATGGGAGCAAGCATGGGACTATTTGGGGAGAAAAAGAAGCAACAGGTCACTGCCGCCACGATCGCTGAAATAACTCCAAATCCATCGCTCGGTCATTTCGGCGCATACAGCTCAAAGACTCAGTTCATGATTGATTGGGCTGCGGATATCTTTCGCCAAGCAGGTCAGAATCCAAGCGATCAATCCGCAGGCGTTCAAGAGATGGCTAAAATCGCCGCGTTTACGCAGATTTGGTTTCGGCTACGGGCTGTTGCGGTAGACAAGGAGGACAAGAAGTCGATCAAGTATTTGGATACATTCGATCGGAGCAACCTCCTTCCAGCGCTCGACACCATGTATCCGACGGTTATGCGGTACATTGCCAAGGCCGCCGGGTGCTGGCCTGGTCTAGTGACCGACAATTACATCTCGAATTTTGATAATATCTTCGATGAGGTTTTTACCGACTGCCGAGCGGAGTTCGTAGAAGGTGTGCTGAAAGGCGATTTCTAATTGTGCGCCTCCGTTGCCACGCGGTAGTACTGACCGCACCCCAGGCATCTTCCGTCGTTGGGACGGCGTCAAAACGCCGATTGTGCGACATCACGCTAGGATCATCCGGCCTATAATCTAGAGTTAGCCAAATGGTAGTCGCAGTCATCAGTGCCGCATCTGCTCTGATCGGGGTTGTTCTCGGACAAGCCCTTCCTGAGATGTTTGCGCGCCGGCGCTTGGCTCGCAAGCTATATGAAGATGCGCTGACGGCGATCTGTCTTTTTCAAGCGGCCCTCTGGAACGGACAAACCAATATTGAAGCAGATGCGTACCCGGTCCTTTCTCCGAACGACCTAGATAAGTTTCGTCAGGAGCTTGCGCGCGAGTCGATTAAGCAGGTGATGGCTGCGCGTGCATCGGCCCGTGCGGCCCTTGCGGCTCTCTATCCATATTCGCCAGACCTACGTTCACAATGGGACAGCGCCCCTATCGTTGCCGATGGTGACTTCGACAAACTAATCAATATATTGGTCGAGCGAAGCAAGAAACCAACAAAGCGACATAGCGCCTCCCATCGCCCACTGCCGTTTGTGTGACACTACGCCCCGACCCCACCGACCGTTGTACCACGCTACCGGCTCCGGTATAATGCCAGCTATGGCAACCACCCAGGAGCTCCCCACTATGGATCACCACCACGAGTACGATATCATCCTGACCCCAGCCCCAGAGGGGGGTTACGTGGTGTCGGTGCCAGAGCTACCCGACGTCCACACCGAAGGCGAGACCCGCGAGGAAGCCCTGGCGATGGCCAAAGACGCCATCGAAGGCTACCTTGAGGCCATGCGCGAGCGTGGCTGGTCACCGATGCCGGCTGAGCACGAGCGAGTCGTCGTCGCCACGCCGTGAGCGACAAGCTCCCGGCGATCAAGCCCAAGCAGCTCATCCGCGCCCTCGAACGTGGGGGCTGGCATCTGGACCGAGTCCGCGGCAGCCACTACATCATGGCCCACCCGGACAGGAGCCAGATGGTTCCCGTCCCCTGCCACAACCGCGACATCAAGGCCGGCACCCTCTCAGGCATCCTCAGCAGCACCGGCATCAGCCGCGACGAGCTACGAAAGCTGCTGTAGGCCGCCCCAGGCCCGAAGAAGGCCCTTGGGCGTTCCTCGGGCCTTCTTCGCCTCAGTGCCCGCGCCGGACAGTCTCAGCTGCCCGTCGACGCGCCTTCCGTCCAGCCGGCTCCATCAGAAGCCCCAGCAAAGCCTCAAGCTGGGCTTCATGCTTTGCAAACCGTCCCGAACTCCCCGTCTCACGCGCGCGGCTCAGTCGCCGAGCGTGCGTACCGCTCGCTCCAGGTCGCGTCGGTGGATGACGCGCGCCCCGCGCCTGCGCTCGCCAACTGCTCGCCACAAGATGCGCAGCTCGCCGACCCTCAATCGTCGCCAGGGCGCTGCTCCCTTCAGTGCGCGATCGTTCGCCTTGGCCGGCAGTGGCTCGTGGGTGAGCACGTCGGCCATAGCGCGCAGGGCTGCGCGGTGGTCGTCGGGGTGGAGCTTGCGTAGATCGCGCTGCGCCTGGCGGTCGAGTTCGACCGCGACCTTCGCCACGTGGCCTCAGCTCTCGTTGTCGAGGGGGCCGTGCTCGGCCTCGAACTCGGCGATGGCGTCGGCGAGCGCCACGCCGGGCCCACCCCGCTCGATCGCCTCGTCGGCGGCGCGCATCGAGGCGACGTACTCGGGCGCGTTGGCGAGCACGTAGTCCTCCAACTGCTCCGCGTCGAGCGGCAGCAGGACGGCGACTGGTGTGCCGCGGTGGGTGACGAACGTCGGTCGCCCGGTGGTCTTGACCTCGTTGACCACGCCGCTGACCTGGCGGCCCAACTCTCGAATCGAGACGGTAGCCATGCCATCATTGTACGACAGATTGCCGAACATCGTGGAGCGACCGTCTCGACGGGAGGAGGCGACCCCGCACCGTCGCGCAGCGTTATGGAAGCGTCATGGACTCGCGTCGAATGCGCTCGTGCCTGCCACGACCGCCGATCAGCGTGAGCGTGTACTTGCCCGGTCGCAGTGAGCGCAGCGGCGTTAGCCGCAGGCTCATCCGCCCGCGCGCAGTGTGGGCCGTTCCCGCCGCGTACACCACGCCGTGGCGGGAGAGCGTCGCCTGTGCGGCCAACCCGGTGGTCGTGAAGTCCACGGTGCCGGAGACGAGCTTGGTCGTGCAGTGCTGCTTGCCTTTGACCTTCTTGCACGTCACGAGCTCGACCTTGCCCGCGGGACCCTGAGGGCCGGTCGGGCCCGCGGGCCCCTCCTCACCCTGAGCGCCGGCGGCGGCTTTTTCGCCGACGGGCCCGGTGGCGCCCGCGCTGCCTTCTTTGCCGGGCACCCCCGCTTTGCCGGTCGCACCTTCTTTGGCCGCTTTCAAGAACACCGCGGTGACTTCAGTGGTCGCGCTCCTGTCCACTGTGCAGGTGCTCGCCGATATTGGCTTGCACCCAATCCAACCAGCGAATTCGTAGCCCGCCGCGGCCTTGGCCGTCAGGGTCACTTCGCCTTCGAGTTCATGCGTGCACCCTCCGGCCGAGCACGCAAGCCCCGCGGGCGTCGAGGTGACTTCGCCTTCGCCCGTGACGAACACCGTCAGCGGGAAGCGCGCAGGCGGCCCCTGATAGATGAAGACTCTATGGTTGCCGGCGTCGGCCACGTAGATCGCGCCGGTTTTTTCGTTCACCGCGATGTTTTCGATTTCATCCGAGAAGGTTCCCGAGCCGAATTCTCCCCCAGTCCTCACCGGGGTGGGCATCGCGAACCCTTCCATTACGCGCCCGTGGATCGCCACGTAACCCATGTCGGTCGCGCGGTCGATCCCATCCGCGCCCGCCCCTTCGACTTCAGGGACTTCCGTCACCTTTTCGGCACTCGTTGTCGTATCGGAGCCGCGCCAGATCTCGGCTGGACCTGGGCCGCCCGCCAACGCATCGCTCGGGTTCCCATACACGAAGATGTCGCCCCTGGAATCGACAACGACGCTCCGCTCGAGGCCAGTTGCCGCAAACTCGGTGATTTCGGTGCCAGCAGGCGAGAACTCACGGAGCATTTTGGCGCCGGGATCGCTCACGTAGACGTCGCCGTTCGCATCTGTGGCAACACCTTCGGGATCCACGAAAGGCGTCCCCGGTTCGCCCGTCAGCTGGGATTCGTACTTGAATTCGTCGCCGATCAGCTTGAAGCGATCGACGACCGCATGGCCCCTGTCGACCACGTAGATGGAGCCCGCGGCGGCGCTGGTCGAGTTGTCCACGGCGATGCCAACCCACTCCCTGTCGAATGCAAAGCTTCCCGCGGGCGTGTGTTCGCCGGAGAACGCCGCTGGCGCACCGCCGACAGGCGAGCCTCCTCTGTCGCCGAACACGTTGACTGCGTCGAAGTCTTCACCGCTTTCAGGGACAAACACGTTCCCGGTGGATTCTTCGACCGCCAGGCCCGTCGGCCTTGCGAAGGGACCGAAGTTGTTGAGGTACGTTGCGGGCGAGGCCAATGCGCTCGCACTCGTCAACGCCGGCACAGCCAGTGCTGCACACAGCGACGCGAGCAGGGCGAGGACAGGACGTAAGACAGCGGCTCTACTCGACATTACGAGACCCCCTAAAAAGATCATCTCTCGCTCATCCTGCTCTGGTCCCCTAAGACATAGGGATTGGACCATATCAAGCCGAGGCTCGTAGTTGCGGAGACCCTTGCTACAGGTCGTTTTTGCTCATTCTGGCGTTCACGCCCGGTTGCGCTGAGCGCGTAGCGTCATCGATGCAGTCGTCGCCGCCGTTTGGCCGGCTCCTTCGTAGGCGCTTGTGGTGATGATGATCGTGGCACGCCGCTTACGTCGTAGAAGCCTGCGCAGCGAACGTATGTTCTTGGTGACATGCACAGTCTCCGAAGCCGTCTTGCCGTGCGGGATGGCCAAGGACGCATCACCAAGGAACAGGCGCATGATGCGGCTCTTGGTCTTTGCTCGCGCGGATGGCATGGCAAGAGCAACTTGCACGTGCCCGAGGCAGCTGCCGGCAGCGCTCGCGGGGCAGTGCTCGAGGATGTGGATCTGGCCGGCGGCGGTGAGCGTCAAATGCCGTCGGTGTACGACCATGACTCCCGTAAATCGTGGCGTGACCGGCGGCGTTTGGATGGGTGTAGTGGTGCACGTGGGTGAGCCGGGCGTATAGATTTCGGCGCTGGAGAGACTTGAGCTGGCGTCGTAGCCGCCAAACACCAGGGCTCGACCATCAAGCAAGGCAGCGACGGTGCCGTTGTCGCGCTGCGCCGTCGGCGGTGCGGTCGTAGACCAGCATCGCTGCTCGGTGTCGAGAACGTATGGACTCGTAACCACGAGGACGGGCGAGTAGCTGAAGATGCTGCTGAGCAGAACCTGTCCTCCTGCCAAGAGCGCACCGCTGGGGCAGAAGCTGCTGCCCGCTGGCTCGGTTGGAGAGATCGTCCAAGCGTTGGTGGCGGCTGTGAAGGTCTCTGACGTGGGATTGCAGCGGGGTGGTGCTGCCTCAGCGGCTGTGCCAAGCGAGCCGAAGAAGCCGGCGCGGGATGGCCCCTCGAGCACGAGTGCGCGATCGCCCGGGAGGGCAAACAGCAGCGCGCCTGTCCGCGATGACGCGGTTTCTCCCGCGGGGGTCCAGCTCGCGGACGTGGCGTCATAGCGAAGCGCTTCTTGCCCTTCGTACCCGCCGAGGAGCAGTACGGTCCCGTCTGAAAGCAATGCGGCGCTGGCCCCGCCGCGCGCCTGGGGCATAGAGCGGATCCTCGACCACTCATTGCTCGCTGGAGCGTAGATTTCAGCGGTGGCAAGCGGCTGGCACGAGTATCCGTAGGCGAAGGTACTGGGGCAGTCAGCGCCGAACCCGCCGGCGACCAGCACCCGTCCGTCCGCGAGACGCACGACCGTTGGGCGCGCGCGAGCTTCAAGCATCGATCCGGCAGGCGACCATGTCGAGCCACTGGCGCTCAAGCGGTAGGCCGAGGCGGTTGGGAGGCATCTGAATTCCGCGATGTTTTGCGGGCCGCTGCAGGCGCTTCCGCCCACGAGCAGCGCTCCGCCATCGGCCAAGGCCACGAGGGTTGAAGCGGCTGCCGAGACGGGAGCGTCGGGGCCCTCGATCCAGGTACCTGCGCTCGGCTCGTACAGGTCTGTGGAGGTCCCTTTGCTATCGCCAGCCACCGCCAGCACCCGCCCGTCCGACAGTGTCACCGCCAATCCCCCAACCCAGGGTTGCGGCAGCGTCCCGGTTGGAGTCCACGAACCGACGCCGAGATCAGCGCGGGCGTCGATCGTCTCCGCCGCGACTGCGGCAGCAGCGATCGCCAGCACTGAGACAATCCTTGTGAACCGTCCTGTATGCACGGCAACGGTGATACTACTAGGGGCCGTCCTCAGTCCTTGCCCCCGCGCTGCCCTTCGCTTTCACCGCCCGCTGCACCCAGCGGTTCGGTGTTCGTGGAAGCTCCTCCTTCGGGTGTGGTGCCCTGTGCGTTTGTCCCTTCACCGCGGCTTTCTTGATCGCGCCCGCCCGAATCGCCGGGCGAGCTCTGAGTGTGGTTGTCGGGGTTATGGCCCCGGCTGACTTCGCTTTGGGTGCCACCGCCCGATGCACTCGAGCCCGATTCGGAGCGGGAGGCGTCCTGTCCGCCGTCCGACGCCTGGGAGCGGTCAGGCGCGGCGGTGTGTGAGCTGTGCCCACTTTCGGTTGCGCCGCCATCGTTTGCGCTCGACCCCTGCCGGTTTTCGCCGTCGGTCCCGCCCCCAGTGCCGCTGCCACCGCTGCGACCGCCGTCTTCGCTGTCTCCGTTGCTACCGTCCCGGTGAGCGGTGGGCAAGGAGGGCGTGGAGAGTTGCAAGAGAGCCGGTCGCGATGCCGGGGCGAGCGTCAGGTGGCGGCGTGGCGTATGAGCTGCCCTTGGGACTCCCCGGCTGCCACGACCGGCGCGGAAGGCCACAGTCCTATGCAGGGGCAAGGCGTGAGTCGAGCGCGAACGCCCAGCGCCGGCGCGGCTGGCCGCAAGACCCGACTCATCGTGCTCGGCCCGGGCACCCGGGGCGCCGACGGTGCTCGCGCTGACGGCGGCGTGCACCGATCTGTGCGTGCGGGGGCGGTGTGCGTCCCGCGCCTGTCGTGAGACACCGATGCCACCCACCACCACGACAGCGGTGGCCGCGGTGGCGGCGAGCTTCGCCAGGCCCACGACCAAGCCAGCCGAGCCGCCGCCACCGGCGCCGACCTCCGCGAGGCGACTCGCGAGCGGCGCGTCGGTGCTGCCGGAGCCGAGCATCCAGCTCAGCAGCGGCGAGGGCGTGAGTGCGGTCGCCCCTGTGCGCAGCGCGACCCTCGCACGGTGCACCAAGCCCCGCACGGCACCCTCGCTCAGACCCAGCTTGGTGGCGGCATCCTGGTAGCTCGAGCCGTCGACTGCCGTGCGCAGTAGCGCCTCGCGCTGCATCTCCGGCAGCGCCGCCAGGCCCGCCAGCGCCTCGCGCACGGCGATGCGCCGATCGAGGTCCTCGGCTGGGGCGCCCGCGCCGCAGAGCGTTTCGCTGAGCTGTGCATAGCTGTAGCCCGAGCGGCGCATGTTGAGCGCGGTGTTGTGGACGATGCTGTACAGCCACGGCTTGACGTCGCGCACCTCGGTGCCGTCGCGCAGCGCCAGCCAGGCGCGAAGCAGACCCTGCTGCACGGCGTCTTCGGCACGCTCGTGGGGGAGCAGCTGGTGGCGGCAGTAGCCGAGCAGCGGGCGCCGGTAGCGTTCGACAAGCGCCTCGAAGGCGCGCTCGTGACCGCCGCGCGCCAGTTCCACCAGCCGCGCGTCGCTCTGGGTGAGAAGCAGCCGGACCGAGACCGAAGGGCTCATACCGAGTACGAGGACGCCGCTGCGCAGGTCGCCGGCCCTGGGGCCGGGACCCACGCATTGGACTCCTGCATTGAGGTTACTACCTCACCAACTCGATGCTCTCGAATTCGGTGCCGCCGGGAGCGATCCGCAGCTCGGCCGCACGCACGATCGCGCCTTCGGTGAGCGCCGAGCTGTCACACGGCGGTTCGGTCGAGATCGGGGCGTCGTCGTTGTCCTGATCGTCGCTCGGACCGTTGCCTTCGTCGTCGCCCTGCCCCTGGCTGCCCGGCTGCTGGCCGTCCTGCCAGGGGGGACCGCCCTGCTGGTTGCGATCGCCCCGGCTCTGGTCGTCGCCCATGCCGTTGTCGTCGCCCGGGGCGCCTTCGTCGTCCTGGTCGCCGGAGGGCTGGGTGGCGGTGGTGCTCACGCACTCGAAGCGCGTGTTGACGGTCACCTTGCCGCTCACCGTGGAGCCGTTGCCGAGCGTCAGCGTCAGCACGCCGCCGCTGTAGGAGGCGACCTTGCCCGCGTTTTCTTCCGGCGCCGGGGTGGTTGCCGGTGTGGGGGTGGACGTGGAGGGTGTCGAGCCTGCGCTGGGGGTGGTGCCGGGCCCGGCGGTGCCAGCTGTCATGGGACCCAGGTGCTTGAAGCTGACCCGTGCGTGGTGGGCATGGCGCTTGTGGTGATGGTGGTGCGCAGCCAGCGCCGGCACCGGGGCGCTCAGCGTAAGCGCCGCCACACCGGCCGCTGTGAGCAGGATTCGTCGCATAGAGCTATCTCCTTTGGGGGCGCGCTGCTCGCGCCCATAGAGGTTGGGATTGCCCTCTGACACATCCCGGTGCGATTGCTCACGCAAGAATCCCCGGCGATCCGCGAGGGTGCTGGGCGTTGCACCTGAGCCTGGCCCGCCGAGCCGGTGCCGGCCTACACGTGCACAGAGGCGGAGGGCAGCGCGTAGGCGCTCTTGCCGTCCCCGCCGCGTCTGACCTTCGCGATCTTGCCCCGCCCGGCGAGG
>JBOGYA010000002.1:0-45803 GCA_050696515.1 Solirubrobacteraceae bacterium | reverse complement strand
GGTCCAGGGGCCGGCGGGAGTGTCCTTGGCCTTGAGGTCGTAGAGCCACACGGTGCCGGCGAGCGCGACGGTGGCGCGCAGCCTGCGCGCACCCCCCGCGGCGCCCGCCACGGCGATCGCGCAGCCCGTGAGGGCGATCGCGCTCCCGAGGGCCATGGCGGGTGAGACCTCGCCAGCGGGGATGGGCCGCCGCGGCCGCTCGCGGGCGTCGCGCTCCCGATCGGCCCAGTCGTTGAGCGCCATGCCGCCGAGGTAGAGCAGCGAGGAGCCGAGCGCGACCCTCGCCACGGCCAGCGGCGGCTCGCCATCCCCTCCCCAGGCGGCGCCGAGCAGCACGTCACCCGGGACGGTGAGCCCCGCGGGCAGCCTGACCAGCCGCACGAGCGCCGGCGCACGGTCTCTCATGGGAGCGCCTCGGCGACGCGCGCCGCCGCGCGCAGCTCGCGAATGGCGCGCCGCATCAGCGGCCGGTCGATGTGGTGCACCTCCAGGCCTGCGCCGATGGCCCCCGCCAGCGCCACCGTGAGCTGTCCCCCGAGGTGCTCTCGAAACTCGACGAGGCCATCGAGCAGGCGCGGATCGTCGAGCTCTGGCGCGAGCAGCGGGAGGCCGAAGGCTTCGAGCAGCGCGAGCACGCGCCGCCAGTCGGCGGCGGGCAGGATGCCGGCGAGCTGCGCGTAGGTGGTGTCAAGCGCGATGCCGATCGCCACCGCCTCGCCGTGGCGGAGCCGCAGCCCGCTGAGACGCTCGAGCTTGTGCGCCGACCAGTGCCCGAAGTCCAGCGGTCTGGCGGAGCCCATCTCGAAAGGGTCTCCCGCGTCAGTGATATGCGAGAGGTGCAGCTCCGCGCAGCGGCGAATCAGCGTGCTCATCGCGTCGAGGTCGCGCTCTGCGAGGGCCGGCGCGAGCTCCTCGAGCTCGGCGAAGAAGGCGGCGTCTTTCAGGACGGCGACCTTGACTGCCTCGCTGGTCCCGGCCCGCCAGTCGCGGTCGCACAGCGTGGTCAGGAAGAGCGCGTCGTCGATGACCGCCGAAGGCGGGGCGAACGTGCCCAGGAAGTTCTTCTTGCCGTGGGCGTTCAGACCGTTCTTGACGCCGATCCCGGCGTCGTTCTGTGCGAGCACCGTGGTGGGTACGCGGATGAGCCGGGCACCGCGATGAGCGACGGCTGTGGCGTAGCCCGCGACATCGAGGAGGGCGCCGCCGCCGATGGCCAGCACATAGGAGTGCCGATCGACGGCGCGCTCGTCGATCGCGGCCAGGATGGCGTGCGCGTGGCGAGCGTCCTCCTTGACGAGCTCTCCGCCCGGCAGTACGAGGGGCGGTCCCGCGAGCCGCAGGCGGTCGGAGTGTGCGCGGGCGTAGGCGTACAGGCGCGCCGGGAGCGTTGGATGGTGAGCCAGCACGCCGCCGTCGAGGACGGGTAGGACCACGGGCCGGTGGGCGGCGAGCACGGCCTGAGCGAGGGTCGGGTTGTCGGGCTCCAGAACGTCTCGTGTGAAGTGCACCGCATAGCTGTAGTCCACGCTGAACCGAGCGTGCAGCTGCTCGCCCGCGGGGGCGAGGGTCACCGAGCTCTCCACTCCACCCTCCGTCGGTCACCGCCTGCCGTGGCCATGCACCGGCTCCCGTCGGCTCGGTCGGGTGACTCGCCCGGAGCGAAGCGGCAAAGAGACATTCCCCGATGATAAGCGCGCGCGCCGGTGCGATTTGGACTATGGCGATGGTTCGGACAAGAGCTGGAGCCATGCCGATGGCAAACGCTGGACGGCGTTGGGGCAATGGGCAGCCAGACGTGGCCACGCCGGTCGAGCTGATCGAGCCAGCTGTTCCCAACTGGCGAGCTCGGTTCCCGTTTATGAAAGAAAAGCCTCGCGCTCCCGCGGTCTGGAGTGCGGAGCTCCTCGAGCGTCTCGCGCGGCGCGGCGCAAGCACCGGCAGGCGGCTTCGTGCAAGGATGGCGCGATGATTCTCGAGCAGATGGCGCCATGATCGTCGAGCGCGCGATGAACGAGCGGTTCCTGTCGAACACGTACCTGGTGGCGGACGGGCAGGGAGGGCCGGCGTTCTTCGTCGACGCGGGCGGCCCGGTGGCGCCGCTGGTCGAGGCGGCGGAGCGCCTGGGCGTGGTGCCGACGCACGTGCTGCTGACCCACCACCACTACGACCACGTGAGCGAGGTGGGGGCGTTGCGGGAGCGGTGGCCGAAGCTCGAGGTTCTGATCCACCCACTGGAGCGCGAGCTGTTGGGGGAGGGGGGCGCTACGGGCACGGTGGAGCCGGGGCAGGCGCTGAGCTTCGGAGCGCTCGAGGTGCGCCCGCTGCTCACGCCGGGGCACACGGCGGGGATGCTGTCGTTCGCGGTGGGGGAGCCCGACGGTCAATCGCGACCCTCGTCGAGCACCGCCCCGGGAGGGTTCACGGGCAGGGAAGGGGTGGTGTTCACGGGGGACACGCTCTTCCGGGGCTCGGTGGGCGGGGTGCGGGCTCCGGGCCACACGACGTACACCGACCTGAAGGACTCGATCATGGGCACGCTGATGGAGCTGCCGCCCGAGACCGTGATCGAGCCGGGCCACGCGGACCCCACGACGGTCGCGGAGGAGTGGGAGAGCAACCCGTTCATCCGCATCTGGCGCGGGCTGGACGCGGAGGGGACCGACCGCTGCACCGCGCTGGGCGAGCCCGCGACCTTGGTGCTGCTGTGCGGGGACTACGACGGGGGCCACAAGGCGTGGGTGCGCTGGCCCGACGGCTCCGACGACATAGTCCCCGGCTCGCAGGTCAAGCGCACCTGAACGCACCGATAGGCATCCAATCATTCTCCTCAGCACCTATAGGCACCCAAAGGTCTTTCTTCTAGCGCATAGGTGCCCAAAAGTCTTTTGCTTCTAGCGCGTATATATGCGCCCAAAAGTCTTTTTTCTTCCTAGCGCATAGGCGCCCAAATTTTCTCCGCGACAGCCGCCGCCGCCAACCCCGCGCGGCCTTAACATGAGGGCCGTGGCGCGCGAGCAGAAAGTTCCGACTTCCCGAGTGCGCCGCACGGCGACGGTGGGGAAGCTCGCGGCCAGCGAGGCGGTGAAGCAGTTCGGCACGCGCGCGGCCAACGTGACGCGCGGGGAGCAGGCCGGGCAGGCGGCGCTGGCGCGCCGCCAGGTCGAGACCGCGAAGCAGATCGTGGCGGTGCTGGGCACGATGAAGGGCGCGGCGATGAAGCTGGGCCAGGTGATGTCGTTCCTGGACGTGGGCCTCGTGGAGGAGCAGTACCGCGAGGAGTTCCAGCGGGAGCTCGCGAAGCTGCGCGACGCGGCGCCGACGGTGTCCTTCAAGCAGATGCGGCGGGTGATCGAGGACGACCTCGAAGAGCCGATCACAGCGGTGTTCGAGTCCTTCGCGGAGGAGCCGCTCGCGGCGGCGTCGATCGGCCAGGTGTACCGCGCGCGGCTGCGCGGGGACGGCCGGGAGGTGGCGGTCAAGGTCCAGTACCCCGGGGTCGCGGCCGCGGTGCGCGCGGACCTGCAGAACCTGGACATGATCATGCGCCTGCTCAAGCGGATGACCCCGCAGCTGGACGTGCGGGCGGTCGCGCGGGAGATCAAGGAGCGGATCGGGGAGGAGCTCGACTACGAGCTGGAGGCCCAGAACCAGCGCTCGCTGGCGCGCATCTTCCGCGGGCACCCGTTCATCAAGATCCCCGACGTGGTCACCGAGCTCTCGCGCGAGCGCGTGCTGGTGAGCGAGCTCGTGGAGGGGGTCGGCTTCGAGGAGCTGAAGGGCTACCCCCAGGCCGAGCGCGACCGGATCGGGGAGATCGTGTTCCGCTTCTTCCTCGGCTGCCTCTACCGCCACCGCCAGTTCTCGGGCGACCCCCACCCGGGCAACTTCATGCTAATGGGCGACGGGCGCGTGGCGTTCCTGGACTTTGGCCTCTTCAAGCGCCTGGACGCGGCCCCCGTGGAGCTCGAGCTGGCGGCGCAGCGCGCGGTGGTCGAGCGCGACGCCGAGGCGCTCCACACGCTGCTGGCCGAGTCGGGCTTCCTGCCGTACCCCGAGCGCGTGGACCCAGAGGACCTGCTGGCGTTCATCGCGGACGCGATCGGGTGGTACACGACCGACACGACGGTGGCGCTGACGCCGGAGATCGCGACCGAGGTGATGATCGAGAGCTCCGACCCGCGCTCCAGCCACTTCCGCCACATGCGCCACCAGGACATGCGCGCCGAGCACCTGTTCGGCCGGCGCATGGAGATGCTGACGCTGGCGGTGCTCTCGCAGCTGCGCGCACGCGCCAACTGGCACCGGATCGCGCGCGAGTGGATCTACGGCGAGGAGCCCGTCACCGAGCTGGGGCGCGAAGAGGCCGAGTTCTACGCGCGCGGCGAGGTCGGCGCGGCGAGCTGATCAGAGCACCTGGATCTGCACGAGGCTCGTGGTTCCCGGCCGGCCGCTGGGCAGGCCCGCGGTGATGCCCACGCGCTGGCCCGGCCTGCACCAGCCGAGCTCCACCACGCGCCGCGCCGCATCGGCGATCAGTTCCTCGGTCGTCTCGTGGCGGCGCATCGAGGCGGCTGTGACGCCCCACATCAGCCCGCATCGGCGCACGGTCTCGCGGCCGGGGGAGAGCGCGTAGATCGGCACCGTGGGGCGGTGCGCGGAGACCAGCCGGGCGGAGCGGCCAGAGAGGGTGGGGACGACGAGTGCGTCGAGGCTCAGCTCGCGCACCGCGATGCACAGGCTGTGCGCGAGCGTGTACGCGGGGTCGGCTTCGGTGCGGCGCACGCGCGCGGCGTTCCACTCGTCGTAGGGCGCGATCGACTCGGCCTGTTCGGCGACCGAGGCCATCATCGCGATCGCCTCCACCGGGTAGGCGCCGATCGCGGTCTCCTGGGAGAGCATCACCGCGTCGGTGCCGTCCAGGATCGCGTTCGCCACGTCCGCCACCTCCGCGCGCGTGGGGCGCGAAGAGGTCACCATCGAGTCGAGCATCTGCGTGGCGGTGATCGAGGGCCGCGCCAGCCACCCCGCGAGGCGCAGCAGCTCCTTCTGCACGAGCGGCACCCGCTCGATCGGCAGCTCGATCCCGAGGTCCCCGCGCGCCACCATCACGCAGTCCGCCGCGCGCAGGATCTCCTCCGCGCGCTCCACCGCCTGGGGCTTCTCCATCTTGGCGATCAGCGGCAGCCGTGTGTGCTCGCGTACCAGCTCGATGTCCTCCGGGCGGCGCACGAACGAGAGCGCCACCATGTCCACCCCGATCGACTCCCCGTGGCGCAGCAGCTCGAGGTCCTCCGCGGGCACCGCCGGCAGCGTGTCCACCGGCCCCGGGATGTTGAGGCCCTGGCGGGAGGCCACCGCGCCGCCCGCCTCGACCTCGGCTTCCACCTCGGCGGCCTGCGGGCGCAGGTCCGCCACGCGCAGCCGCACTGACCCGTCCGCCAGGTAGATCACCGCCCCGAGCTCGAGCGCGTCCGCGAGGCCCGGCCAGGAGATCGTCATGTGGGCGGCGTCTCCCTCGCCCTCCCCGTCGCCGCAGGAGAAGGTGACGCGGTCTCCCGGCTTGAGCTCCACCACGTCCTCGCGCAGCGGGCCGATGCGCAGCTTCGGGCCCGGCAGGTCTTGCAGGATCGCCACTGGGCGCCCCGCCCTGCCCGCCGCGTCGCGCACGCGCTTGACCGTCTCCGCGTGCTCCTGCAGCGTGCCGTGCGAGTAGTTCAGCCGCGCGACGTCCATCCCCGCGTTCACCATCTTCAGCAGGGTCTCCGGCTCGCGCGAGGCGGGGCCGATGGTGGCGACGATCTTCGTGCGGCGCACGGGTGCACGGTAGCGGCCGGAGGGGATCTCGCGGCACCGCGCTCTACGTCGGAGAGCCGGCACTACGGGGCTTGACGCCTGGGAAGGGGCTTGATTTCAAGTAAGGATTGGCTCTACTGAGCCGTTCCCGAGGTAGTCATAATCCTTAGCGGGAGGTTTCCCGAGTTTTCCGCTCATCCGGGCGCGCTTAGCGGGACGGCACACCGCGTTTTTGGCTCTGCAATGCGGTTTTTGGGCCTTCCAAGGCCCCTTAACCGCTAGGCCGCCGCTGCTGAAATCTTGGAAACGGCGCTCTGGTGCCGTTTTCGGAGGCTTTTGCGCCCCTTCACGGCGTATGGGTATTCGTCGAGCCACCGCTGCGCATAGGCGCGATCCCAGTAGAGCCCTTTCCCCGCGCGGCCTGTCGGCTTGGGCAGCCTCTCCCACGTCTTCGTCTTGGCGCTCCCTTCTCTGTCGAGGCGCGCTTTGAGCTGTGGCGTGGTGAGGTGGAGGAGGGCCGCCAAGTCATGTGCGTCTATGTAGGCGTCCTGGAGCGCGCCCCGTTGGTGGGCGAAGCCCCTCTTGCCCTTCTTGAAGGCTTCGATGTCCGCGAGGAGCCACAGCCAGTTGGTCTTCCCGAGGCAGACAACAGGCTGCGGGTATCCCGGTCGCGTCGCATGGCGCCCGCTCGGGGAGAGCCCGAGGTACCAGCTCGCGAGATGCTGGCCGACCAGCGGGCCGGCTTCGCTCAGGTTCTCGGAGAGCGTCATCGCCTGGGCTTCCTCAAGCGTCATCTCGCCGCGGGCGACGGCGAGGCATCTCTCCCAGCCCGTGCGCAAGACAGCGCGGATGCTGTCACCACGCTCGACGACTCTCCGCTCGCCCGGCGCAAGGTCCTCGTTGCGCTCGCGCGCCCAGGCGTCGTAGTCGTGGCGAGTGGTCGAGACGGGTTGTGGGTCCTGTGAGAGGAACAAGCGCACACCGGTGAGTGGCGACTCTTTCTTGGTGCCGCTACGCACGCGGGCCGCGCGCTGCACCATGCGCGCCGCTGCCGTCGGGTGCACCTCCTTGCCGAGGTAGAAGCGGGTGGCGACACCCCAGTCCTCCTCGAAGGCGCGATAGACGGCGTTGAAGGTCAGAGGCAGGCTGGTCTCCTTCGCGGCGCGCTTGTACTCCGGGATCGTCGGGGCTTGGGTCTCGGGGAGGCCGAGGTGCTTCGCCGCCGCGCGGATGGCACCGACGGCTTCGTGGCGCAGCCGGGTCTGGCGGGCGCGGTCGCTCTCGCGCCCGAGGCGCCCTCCGAGGGAGGTGCTCAGGGCCTCGTGGATCTCCAGCTGCTCCCGCTCCGGGAGCGCGAGGACGCGAGCGAGCAGGGCCTCGTGCTCGATGTGCTTCTTGTGCTGGTATGTGCGATCACCGGGTCGGGCCACGTCACTATCTTCGACGTCGCGCGGAGAGAGCCTGAGGCGCGCCTATCCGCTCGCTCTGAACGCGTAACAAGCCACCGGGCGGATTGCGGAGGTTTGAGTAGGTCCAGAGGTTCAGCGCGTTGACCCGGCACCCGCGGCCCCCGCCTCGTCGCTCCCGCCCTGATGCCCCTCGAACATGCGTGCGCATCCCGGCCGGATTTACCATCGGGCCATCAGGGGAGCGCAGCGCTGCGTGCCTGAGGCACTGACAGCCAGCTCCTACTTTTGGCTTCCCAGAGGTTTGAGACACAAACTTTGGGGAGGCCGAGATCGGGGATATCCCGGTCTCGGCTTTGCCGTGCCATTTTTAAGATTTGCGCGTCGCTGACTCGGCCCGCGCACGGTGGCGCGACCGAGACGACGGACAACCCTCGCCTTAGGTTGTTTCGTCCACTTTCGCGAAGGTCGGCCGAAGCCCCACGGCGCCCAACATCGCGCGTGTAACGCTTTCAGTGGATCACCGTCAAGCCTCTCGAAGTCGCGTTTGATCCGACCGGGAGGACTATCAACGAGATGATCTCGCAATGGAGTTGAACACGACCGCTCAGGCAACGGCCTGGTTCGGGCGCTCTCGGCCAAGCGTCGGCGACCCCGATGCGGAGCTCGTGGCGGCGGCCCAGGCTGACCCGGAGGCATTCGTGGTGCTCTACGAGCGTTACTTCGCCCGCGTGCTGGGCTACGTTCGGCTGAGGATCGCCGACCGAGCAGCCGGCGAGGATGTCACGAGTCAGATCTTCACGACCGCTCTGGCGAAGCTCGGGTCGTTTCGCGGACATGGACCGTTCGCCGCATGGCTCTTTCGAATCGCTCGCAACACCGTTCACGATGAGTACCGCGGGCGCAAGGACATGACGCAGAGCGAGGAGGCGCTCGCCGAGCTTCCCGGCCCCGAACCCGGCCCCGAGGAGCGCGTTCTCGAACGCGAGCGTCAGATGCAGCTGAGGGCCGCGCTGGCCGAGCTGCGCACCGACCAACAGCACCTGCTCGCTCTGCGCTACGGCGCCGGGATGAGCTTCGAGGAGCTTGGCGCCGCGCTGGGCGTCCCGCCCGGGACCGCCCGCGTGCGGGTCCATCGCATCGTCCAAGAGCTACGTAGGAGGTACCCCGATGAGGTATGACGATGACAGCCGTCTGGCGACGCTTGAGCGCGAGCTTGAGGATCTGCGTCGCCCCGAGGCTGGCGATGAGGAGATGCGGGCCGATCTGCGCGCGAAACTGCTGCGCCAGGCCGCGCAGCCGACGGTGCGTCTCGGACTCTTCCACAGGCTTCTCACAAGGCGTCCCGTTGTGTTGTCCGGGCTCGCCGCGGGCGCCTTCGCCGCCATCGGACTGCTGGGCTACGCATCGCTCACCGGCAGCAACCCACTTTCTGGTCCGACACCCGCGTCCGCCGCGACGATCCTCCGAGCAGCCGCGGCCTCAGGCCTGGCGCCGGGACAGGCCGGGCACTACATCTACACGTTCACCGCCAGCGGGCCAACGCAGGGGGCGTCTCCCAGCGGGGGAACCGTAGACGTCTGGATCGACCCCAGTGCGAATCCCTCTGTCTCCGTGCAAGCCGTCAGCCTGGACGCTCCCAAGGGCGGGAGTGCGAATCCCGCCGGATCCCTGGTCGGGCGCTTTGCACAGCTCGGCAGCGATATCTATGGGTATGACGCGGCGCACGGAGCGCTGTCGCTGCCCTCTGCCGGCAACGCTGCACCGGCGGTCGTACTGCCGAATGAAGCTT
Organism: Solirubrobacteraceae bacterium; assembly: GCA_050696515.1. Taxonomy (GTDB): domain Bacteria; phylum Actinomycetota; class Thermoleophilia; order Solirubrobacterales; family Solirubrobacteraceae; genus Palsa-744. The sequence continues at coordinate 36,812 of JBOGYA010000002.1, read as the reverse complement.
ACGATGGCGCCGCGATTGCAAGGGCGGTCGAAGCGCTAGCCGCGCGCGGTTCACGCGTGGTCGCCCTCCCGCCACAGAGCCTCGAAGGAGTGCCGGTCGAAGTCGTACAGGCCGAAGGTGTGCTGAATCGCCCGGCACTGCGCGTCACGCTTTACTTCGACGCGCAGACGCACGATCTGCGCGGCTTCGACACCGAAAGCAGCGACGCCTCCTACCCAGCGCCCTCGTCCCACGTACGTCTGCAGTCGCAGAGCATCGTCCCGGCTTCCTCGGTGCCACAGGGGACGTTCACGCTCGGCCTGCCGGCGAGCTTCCGGGTCGAGGAGAACCCGAGCGGCGCACTGGCGACGGCCTGCGGTGCCACCAAGATCGGCTCCAACGGCGCCCCAGCAGACCGGAGCAGCCCAGCTGAACCGGCGACCGTAAGCCCGCTGACCCGATGCCAGCAGCACGATCCGAGTCTCACGGCCGACCAGCTCGTCACAGCGCTGTCAGGAGAACCCGACGCACAGATCCACGCGGCACTCGCCGCGGGCCTACTGGACGCCCAGGAAGCGGCGAGCGCGCGGGCGACTCTCCAAGCCGGGCTCGCAAGGCTCGTGGCCGGCCAACCGGCAGGGCTCGGGTAAACCCGCGGGCTTCGCGTTTGTCGAATGAATCCTCTCTCCAAGCAAGCACCGTCGAGGGCGGCGCACGACGTTGCACGCCGATCTAGGACACGGCGAGCCCTGACACGCCCCGCCGTAGTCATGGCCCTAGCTCTCCTCGGATGCTTGATCGCCGTAGGACAGGCAGCATCCTCGGATGCCGAAGCGAAAGAAGCATCGACCAACGTCCGTGTCAGCCAGGACTTCTACCCGGCCCACGTCGAGCCGTCAGTGGCGGTCGACCCCCACAACCCCCTGAATCTGTTGGCGGCCTCCCAGCTCTACGGGCGTCGCCACGACGTGCTCGGGACCTACGTCTCCTTCAACGGCGGAGCGACCTGGCAAGACAACGGGCCGCTCCCCGCTCCCCGTGGGGCCAACACGGGCGATGACGTCACCGTCGTCTTCGACGAACACGGCACCGGCTACGTCGCCGCGATGATGACGACCGCAACAGCGGCCGGTCTCTCCCAAAGCGACCGAGGGCTCTATGTCTGGCGCACGCTGGACGGTGGACGCACGTTCCACGCTGCGGTCGCAGTCGTGCTCCACACGTTCGTCGATCACCCCTGGCTCGCCGTCGGGGCCGGTGCCAGAGGCCATGCGAACGTCTATGCGGTCTGGGTAACAAGCAACCACAAAGGGCTTGGCTTTTCGAGGTCCTTGGACTCAGGCCGCCACTTCGCCGCCCCACGAACCATCAGCACACCCGCCGCGGGCGTCTCTGTCCCGGTCGTGGCCGCGGGGCCGCACGGAACCGTATACGCGAGCTTCCTGGCCTCGCGCGGTGGAACAGACGCGCCAGGTGACGCCGCGGACGCGGCTAGTCGGCGCCGGGGCGGCCCCGCCCGCGCGACGGGCGCAGAAACTGGCAACGTGAGCGTCGATGTGGTGACCTCGCTCGACAGCGGCGCGCGCTTCTCGGTCGCGCGCACAGTCGGCAGCAGCCGCAACCGGCTTCAGCCCGCCCGCACCTTGTCACTCCCGACAGGACCGAGCATCGCCGTCGATCCACAATCCGGCACGGTGTACGTCGCCTACGCCGCCGAGACCGGCAGCTCGAATACCTCCGATGTGCTGCTCGCGCGCTCGCCAGACCTCGGGGCCATCTGGGACGCACCCACGACCGTCGCGACCGGCGCCTCCACGGGCCAGGTCTACTTCCAACCACAGGTGGTCGTGGACGACGCGAACGGCGTCGACGTCTCCTTCTACTCGCTCAGCCGGGAACGCGTGAATCTGGACCTCGCGCGCTCCGCGACCCGCGGCCAAGACTTCGGCTCCCTCACGACCGTCACCAGCTCGCCGTTCCAGCCCAACTTGGGCGTCCACACGGCCAAGACCGGCGCATGGTGGATCGGCGACTACCAAGGACTCGCGGCAGGCTCAGGGTTCGCCTACCCCGTCTGGGGCGACACCCGGACCGGACAGCTCCAGATCTTCGCGGCCTCGATCCCACTGACAGACCTCGGATAAGTCCCTCGGCAACGACCAGGCCGGCCTGACGCTCGGTCTGCCAGTGGCGCAGGCCGTGAACAACTACGGAGTCGTCGCCGTGCAAGTAACGAACGTCCCAAGCGGTGATGGAGGCCGCCAGACCCTCGGGGCACGGCGGTGCGTCCTCTCCGCTAGCGCTTAGCGCTAGTCGAGCCCGGCTCAGGGCTCAAAGGAGAGGGGGTCCCGAAGGACCCCCTCTTTTCAGGCCTGTTGTCATAGCTTCAACGTCGCATCCGTGTTGCGTTCGTTTCAATCCTCGACCGGGCGACGGACCGTCCAGCCGCTGCATCGACGTATCGACACGGTGAGAGTAGGCGCTTGCGTGCTCGCGGCGCCAGGATTCCGCTTGACGCGCTCGCTGGCGCGCTCAGGGTACGCGCGGCGCGACAACTGATGCCGTCCCAGAGATGCTCCAATGGCGAGCAGGCTTGAAGAGGAGGCGCGCGGCCACGCAGAGATCATCGTCGGGCGCCCACTGGACCCTGCTCCCCCACGCGCGGACGAGGCTCGCGCGGATACCGAGTGCACTCGGCGCCGAGTCCGTGAGTGCCTCTTGGATGGCGATCACGGGTGCGCCGAGCGCCTCGGCGATGCGCGGCGCTGCCGAAGCGGCTCCGGCGAGATCGGTCTGGGACTGGAGGCCGCTCACGACGCCATCCACGATGCCCTTGACCAGCACAGCGGTGAGACGCTTCGCCGGACCCTCGACGTCCAGGGTCAAGGAGAAGGGCTCGTGTGGGAGGCGCGGCTCGCTAGCCTGCCGGATCGCGCCTGGCACCGACCGCAGTGCCCACCAGCGCGCCTGACTTCCCGCCCGGCCCGCATCTGCGCGTGCGCCGGCACTTCGGCTACTTCCACCACGGCATCTTCCTGGGCGAGGATGAGCCCAGCGATACGGTTCCCTGATGGCTGGCGACTTACCTGACTTCCTGGTCGCGGGTGGGTGGCAGGACTCAGACGATGACCACCCGCCGGGCGAGGGCACCCCGGCGTATCGCGTCGTCTATAAGACCCTGAAGACCTTCCTGCCGGAGTCCAAGATGGTCTGGCCCAACCTCGTTATGCGGACGGGCTACGGCAGTGTGAGGCGCGGAGGCATCAAGCTCGATGATGTGCTGCCGCTGCGACGTGAAGGACGCTGGTTCTATCCGCAGCCTGGGGCGACCGTTGTCGAGGGCCAGATGTTGAGGTTCGAGGCAACCGAGACCAAGAACTTCGAGTTCAAGGCTTGGCAAGAGGAGGTCGAGGAATTGTTCTTCGTGGAGTTCGTGCTCCACACGACAGCGGACAAGCCCGACCGACGCCTCGAAGAGGGCCGCAGTGGGCTGGCTCGACTCAAGACGCTCATCGAGCTGACATTCGGGCCGCGCGTCTTGGGCGCGCTCGTCACCGAGGGCCTAGGAGAGGTCTTCCCCGATGGCCATTTCAACCGCAGCCTCGAATCCGATGCGGTGGGGAACGAGTGGCAGATGGGCCTCGCTGCTGTGACACGGGAGGAGATGGAGGCGTGGGCCAAGACGACACTCGGCCCTCATCAGGAACGACCCGAAGAGGAGCTACAGCGGGTCCGCCTCGCCTGCGACTGGTACTGGCGCTCGACACAGACCGCCGATCTCGTGACCGAGTACCTGGAGCTGTGGTTCGTGGTCGAGGTCATCGCCATGCCTGACGACACCGATGTGCGGCCAGTGCGCGAATGCCTCGCGCAAGCCTTCGGAGGGTCTGGGAGCGAATGGAAAGACTTCGTTGGCAAGCACTTCGGTCGGCGCAGCAAGCTGGTGCATGGGGACGCCAAGCGCGAGGTCGAGGAGCAGGAGGTCGAGAGCCTGCGCGATCTCGTCCAGGCCCTGCTGGAGCTGGAGTTCGGCATCAGCAACGACGAGCGCCGGGAGGGCCTTCGGCGCCGCGCCGGCATCGGCGCCGGGGTATGAGCAGCTCCGCCACTGAGAGGGCAATGCGGGCGGTCGAGGACGCGTGCGCCGCCACCGCCTCCTGGCTCACGGAGCTGCCCGCCTGGCCGCATCACCCGACGAACGCCTCGGGCTCCGTCTCAGCCCACTATGGGCCGACGATCCTCAGCGAGCACGACTGCGTGATGCAGTTCGCGCGGCACCTGAACGAGGCCGGCGTGCCATGGGAGGACATCCACCTGGAGTTCAGCCCAGCCCAATGGATGTTCGAGAGGCCTGACGGGTCCGAGCTGCGCCCCAAGCGCATCGATCTCGCCGTCGTCTCCCGCGAGCGGCTGCTGGACGCGAGCTTCCCGACTCGCGTCGGCGGCTTCCGCTTCGACGCCGTGATCGAGTTCGCGCTCGCGAGCGACTACTGGGAGTTCGGGGCCGGCAGCAAGCAGACCATCCGCGAGAAGATCGCCGGCGACATCACCAAGGTCCAGGAGTACTTGGTCTCAGGCCTCGCTACGCACGGCTTCGTGGTCGTGGTCGAGGAGGCTGACCACGGCTTCCCCGCCGCCTGGGACGAGCCTGTCGATCCTGCGACCGGGGTGCGGACCCGCGTGCTCCGGCGTTGGCGTTAGCTGTCCCGTCCCAGATCTCCGGCGTGCGGTCACGCGGCGCTCCCTCGGGCATCCGCTCCTCGCCGCAGAATGAGGGCATGGCCCTCCTCGGCATCACCGACATCGACCTGGCCGCGCTCGGCGGCGCCGGCACCCTCATCCTCGCTGGCGTGGCCGTCGCCCAGATCCGTGAGAGCCGCCGGCAGACCGGGGCGATGGAGGACCAGGTGACGGCCATCAGGGATGTGGCCGAGGAGGAGCTGGCCGCCATGCGTGAGGACATCCAGGCCTCCATCGAGCAGGGGCGCGCAGTCCGCGAGGCGGCGCGCGCTCAGCTCCAGCCCATCGTCTTCGCCCACGCCTATGGCGGCGCCATCAAAGGCCCTGACGAGGGGGCCGACCTCGGCCCTGGCGAGGTCGGCTTCCGCTACCGGCTCATCAACGAGGGCACGGGCGTGGCGCGCGCGCCCGCTTGCAGCTCTTCATCGCCACGCTGATGGTGCGCACCGCCGGCTTCCGTGAGAGCTGGGACGGGGGCAGCGCGCCGACGCTCGCCGCATACATGGTGGCGCGCCTAGACGAGAAGCGCGCCGCCGGCGACGTCGATGACGAGGAGGCCTACCGCGTCCTGAAGGGCGCGCTGCAGACGCCCGGGAGCGTCCACCTGAACGCGCCGCCTTTCCACCACCAGGCGCGCCTCGTGCCGCTCATCGAAAAGGTCGGGATGCGCCTGCATCTCGACACGCTCGTGGGCGTGCGCCGCTTCGCCGAGCCCTGCTCCTCACCGGGGCGGAGCCGGTGGTGGTGTTCCCCGACGCCGAGATGGCGACCGGCTGCTCCGCCGGAGCCTTCTTCGCCGGCGGCGAGAGGCCGGTCGAGCCCTGGCAGGAGCCGGACGAGCTGTGGGCGCAGGTGGAGGCGCGCCTGAAGGCGGCAGCCGGCATCGCTGTGGCCATCGACCCGCACACCGCCGTCCTCATGTTCAACGCCGATGCCAACGACGGCGGCAAGCTCGCCTTCATCACCTCCGAGGTCGAGCCCAGCGGCCTAGCGGGCCTCATGAACATCTGCGTCGTCGGTGCCTCGGAGTGGGTCGCCGGGCGCGAGGACTGCGAGCTGCTGAGGATGCTCGCCGAGAGAGTCGAGCGCATCGTCTCGCAGTGAGGCTGCTCAGCGCTTGGTGAGCGGCGGCATCTGCTCCTTCTTCATCGCCGCCTCCAGCTCCACGGCGGCGGTCTCACTCGCGCACTCACGCCAGGCGATCTCGCAGCGCTCAAGCCAGCTGCGCACGCTCTTGGCCTCATCGGCGCTCACACGGTAGAGCCCCTTCTTGATGTCGCTGGCAGTGGCAATGCCGAGGTGCTCGGCGACGTTGCGGCGCATGGCGGAGTTGCCCATGCCCAAGCCCTGCCCGGCGTGGTTCTTCCACACGCGGTCCTGAAGCATCTTCGCCTTGCCGACGTACATCGGCTTTCCGGAGCGGTAGAGCGCATAGACGCCGGGGGCGCCGGGAATGTCCTCCTTCCTGAGGCTCGACATCGACCGGCGGCGACGCCGGCCCATCTGTGACCAGAGGCGGCCCACCGGCAAAGGCTCTCATGGAGGGGAGGCCGGAGGAGCCCGTGTGGCTGGTCTGCCACGGCGGGCTCTATCGTCCTCAGGATGTCGATCTTGGTCGTTCAGCTCGTGCCCGAGGGCCTGCTCTTCGGTGCTGACCGCAACGTGACGACGACGCTGACGCAGGGCGCGAGGATCGCCTCCGGCCAGGCGCAGCGTCCGAAGGTCCTCAAGTGGCCGAACCGCCAGATCGTCGTGGGCTACGTCGGTCGCGCCCAGATCGGTGAGGAGCACGCCGACGAGTGGCTGTACGACTTCATCGGACGCAACCTTGAGACCGATCTCGCGCAGCTCGCCCACGAGCTGAAGAGCAAGCTGGAGTTCGACCTCCGAGGTGAAGTGGATGAGGAACCGATGACCCTGCACCTGGGAGGCTTCGCCGAGGCCGATGGGCAGTGGAAGCCGCAGGTCTGGTTCATCCGCAACATGCGCGGCATGGACGAGCTGGGGCGCCCCATCAACATCGCCGACGACTTCGAGGTCTCGGAGGAGATCGACCAGCCCATCTACTTCCAAGGCCGGACGGGCGATGAGATCCGTGCCCGCGTCGAGAAGATGGCCCAAGAGTGGAACCCGTTCTGGTTCCATCAGGGCTACGAACTCGGCACGTTCAACATGTTCGACCAGGTCCTCCGCGCCGCGATGCGCGCAGTCGTCGAGACCCATCCAGACAAGCCCCACCCGTTCCCCGCGACGCTTCCCGAGTGGAGCAAGCACCTCAAGATGGCGATCCTCGCCTACGGCGCCTACTTCGGCGCCTTCTACGAGCCATTTGAGCAGTTCGTCGGCGGCGGAGCGGATGTCGTCTGGGCAGCGTGGCCGCCGGTGCCACCGATTCCGTAGCGCGCCGGAGGCTCTCTGTTGCTGGACCCCCTGTTTCCCGTCGAAGAGGTGCGTCAGGCCACCGCTGGCCGGGCGCCGCTGACCGATGAGCCCCGGCACGGACACGTGTGGCCGGTTTCGGCCCTCTGCGGCTTCCTCGAAGAGCAGCCGACGATAGCCGTCGAGCTGGCGTTCTATCCACTCGGTGACGTTGCAGAACTGCTCACCAATGAGTCTTGGACTCACTACCGTGAGGCGCTTGGCTTGGCTCCGTTCGCTGGGCCACGCTCGCTGAGTGGCGTCCCCGATGGCCACTGGCAGGTGGAGTTCGGGCCGCACACGCTTCTCACCAATCCGTCTCGCCGCTTTCAGATGGTCATTCCTCGGCCCGATGGCGAATGGGAGGAGGCGGTCAGGGCGAATGGCTCGTGCGCCGTGATCCTCGGGTCCGGCATGGGCGCTGATGGCGAGACCGGCGCGTTCGGGATTCCCGCGACCGCCGCAGCTTTCACCGCCGCATACGCCGGCTCTTGGGCTGTCCCCGAGCTTTCAGATATTCCAGGTCTCCAGGTCGTGCCGGTGAACAGCTTCCGGCCCTACGACCCATTGCGACCTGTGACGTACGTGCTCGACGCTGACGTGCTGATCGCCATGCAGCGCCTCTGCTTCGCGCCCGAGAGGCTCGGTGACACGGCGGAGGCCGTGCGACATCTCACCGCCAACCTCCTCGGCCGGGACGTGCTGCCTGGACCTGCTCTGGGCCAGCTCTACCAGCCGGCCAGGACCAAGGTCGAACCCCGCGCTGCTCTGGAAGCCCTCGCCGCGTTTGACTTGCTCATGTCCCTCAGCCGCGCCGAGGTCATGGACGAGCACCGTCCGCCCGCGGCCTTTGACGCTGCCTATCAGCGAGAGGTTGCAGGCGCCGGCGAACTTCCTCAGATGCTCTGGATGTATGCAGGGGTGCTGAGGCTCAGGCGGCTATGGAACCCATCTCAGACGCTTCCCGAACGGGCGCAGAGCTTCGAGGCGTTCATGGGGTGGCTTCGCGATGACCTGCGCCTGAACGCGGCGCTTCTCGTGCAGGTGGCCTTCAACCTGTGGATCTCGGACGACGAAGCGCAGCGCCAGGCAAGCCGGCTCCTGCGCTTCCGTGCCGGAGAGGTGACGGACGCCACGCTCGGGGAGCTATGGGGAACGGCCTGCGACCTCTTCCTCGTCAGCGGCCAGGTGGACGCCATGCAGGTGCCCGACGTCGTCGATGCGGTCATCCTCACCTTTGATCTCGGTCTCGCCGGGATGCGTGATTTCTTTGAGCACATCGGCGTCACCGAGGTTGCCACTGCACCCGATATCGATGGCGAGTACGTCGCGAACGCCAGAGTGAAGATGGACCTCCATCCACGCCTTGAGCACATGAGGCCGCGCGTGGCGACGCTGGCGGCTGCGCTTCATAGCGACATGTTCTCCCGGCTGGCGAAAGGGGACACAGCAGCCTTTGACATGGAGCGCCTGCTTGCGCTGGTCGAGGGGGAGGAGTATCTCCTAACCGCGTCGCCATAAGGCAACACGCGAGAAGGGGGTGCGAGATGGCGTTAGGGCGTCGAGATCCTCCGCCTCAGGCGCAGCGCCTCGGGCGGCGACGAGTGCCCGAGCTAGGCATCAGCCGCAGGGGGCAAAAGCGCCGGGCCGTCCCCGAAGACCCCTCTCGCGCGCTTCGCGCCAGATCTCGTCGAAGGGCTGCGGCCATTTCTTCGGCCTCGCTCTGGGTGGCCGCGCCGCCGGTCGCGTTAGGCTCCGCCGATCATCCAGCCTCCAGAGGGAGCAGCGCGTGAAGCAATCAGGCTCGGTCGGTCGATCAGGAGGGCGCAGCGATGCCTGAGCTGCTCTGGGAGGGGAAGTACGACGCCAACGGTCGGCGGGTAGCTCCGCCGCGAGTCTCCCTGCCGTTCCAGACCGTCGAGACGGTCAATGAGTCGGTGCAGGAGCGGCAGCGCTCGCTGGACTTCTTCGCCGGGGAGCGACCGCCTGACTGGCGCAACCGGCTGGTCTGGGGCGACAAGAAGTACGTCCTGCCCTCCCTGCTGGACGAGTTCGGTGGTCTTGTCGATCTCATCTACATCGACCCGCCGTTTGCGACAGGCGCCGACTTCTCGTTCTCCGCCGCCGTGCCGGAATCTGAGGAGACGATTGACAAGCAGCCCAGCGTCATCGAGCAGAAGGCGTACCGGGACACCTGGGGCAAAGGCCTTGAGAGCTACGTCCAATGGCTCGCCGACGCTGCGAGCTACCTCGGCGCCCTCCTCTCGCCAACGGGGAGCATCTACGTCCACCTGGATTGGCGCGCTGTCCATTACGCCAAGGTGATCTTCGATGAAGTCATCGGAGCTGACAACTTCAAGAACGAAATCGTCTGGCGACGGGCGAACACGCACAACGACCCTGGAGGCTACGGGCGCATTCACGACACTCTCCTCTACTACCGCCGGCCTGGTGGCGTCTTCAGTCCGGTCTTGGGGGAGTACCGCGAGGAGTACCTAGCCCAGTCGTACAAAAAGGTCGAGAGCAACGGTCGCCGCTACCAGACGCTCCCGCTGCACGCGACCCACGTGTTCAGCAGCACGGACGACAACACCCGGCGGTTCGGTGACAAGGTGCTCAGACCGCCCCCAGGCAAGTACTGGCGGTGGTCTCAGGAGAAGATCGATGAGGCGATGGAGCAGGACCTCATCGTCATCTCCAAGAACGACATTCCCCGGTATAAGAAGTACCTCGACGAAGCGGAGGGCGTCCCGCTGCAGTCGCTGTGGGACGACCTCAAGATGATGAGTCGGGCGGAGATGGTCGGCTATCCGACGCAGAAGCCGGAATCGCTGCTGACTCGCATCGTCAGCTCGTCGTCGGAGCCGGAGGCGCTCGTGCTCGACTGCTTCGGCGGGTCGGGGACGACTGCCGTCGTCGCCGAGCAGCTCGGGAGGCGATGGATCACGTGCGACCTCAGCCGCTTCGCCATCCATACGACGCGGAAGCGGTTGCTCGGCACCGAGGGCCTCAAGCCCTTCGTGGTCCAGAACCTCGGCAAGTACGAACGCCAGCTCTGGCAGAGCGCGGAGTTCGGCGAGTCCGCGACGACTAGGACCGACTCCTATCGCTCATTCATCCTCGATCTGTACCACGCGACGCCACTGACCGGCTACTCGTGGCTCCACGGCCTCAAGCAGGGGCGCATGGTCCATGTCGGGACGGTCGATGCGCCAATCACCGTGGGCGACGTTCGTCAAATCGTCGTGGAGTTCCGCAAGGCCGTTGGGACGGGCAAGGACGCTCCGAAGTCACAGAGTGTGGACATCCTCGGCTGGGACTTCGCCTTCGAGCTGAACGAGATCGCCCGCCAAGACGCCCAGAAGGCGAACATCGACCTGCGCCTGGTGCGCATCCCGCGCGAGGTCCTCGACAAGCGCGCCGTGGAGCAGGGCGACATCAGGTTCTCCGAGCTGGCAGCGCTCTCGGTCGATGTGAAGAAGGCGGGTCGGAAGGTGAAGATGACGCTGGAGGACTTCATCATCCCGCTTGATGACGTGCCTGCTGACGTGCAGAAGACGGTCACGCATTGGTCGCAGTGGATCGACTACTGGGCTGTGGACTGGGACAACAAGGACGACACCTTCCACAACGAGTGGCAGGCCTACCGGACCCCGAAGTCCCAGGACCTCAGCCTGACGACCGAGCACGACTAGGAGGAGGCGGGCGAGTACGCGGTCGTGGTCAAGGTCATCGACATCCTCGGCAACGACACGACCAAGACGATGTCGGTCAAGGTCAGTGGCCGTGGCGCGTAGGACGGCCAAGGTCGAGGGCCAGGAAGACCTGCTCACGGCGCGGGTGACGACCGCGCCGTGCGTCCCCGAGATCCGCAAGGCCGTCAAGGAGTGGCGCGCGAAGAAGTACAAGGGCGCGACCGAGACGACGAAGGCGCTCTTCAACTTCTGGTTCGCGACCGACCATCGCCGCCCAGACGGCCAGGCCTTCCAGTACTACGAGGCGCAGCGCGAGGCTGTGGAGACGCTCGCTTGGCTCTATGAGGTGGAGAAGGCCAGGCGCCACCGAGACCTCGTGGAGCGCTTCGCGAAAACACCAGGGATACACGTCCTGCAGTACGACGACTTCGCTCGCTACGCCATCAAGATGGCGACGGGCTCAGGCAAGACGAAGGTCATGGCGCTCGTCGTCGCCTGGCAGTACCTCAACGCGGTCGCTGAGGGCAGTGACGACTACGCGAAGACGTTCCTCATCATCGCCCCCAACGTCATCGTGTTCGAGCGCCTGCGCTCCGACTTCGGTGGCGGGCGGGTCTTCAAGACCGACCCCATCATCCCGCCAGAGCTTCGCATCTTCTGGGAGATGGACTTCTACATGCGGGGCGACCCCGAGCGGGCCAGCTCGCAGGGCGCGCTCTACCTGACGAACATCCAGCAGTTCTACGAGCGGGCTGGAGTCGCCGATCCCGACGAGCCGGAGGTCATGACGGACGTGCTTGGCCCAGCGCCGCCGACGGGGAGCGGTGAGGTCGAGGACTTCGATGACCGCATCGCCGCTCGCGGGGAGCCGGCGCTCGTCATCAACGATGAGGGCCACCACCTGCACGACGAGGAAAGCGAGTGGAGCCGGGTCATCCGGCGTCTGAACGAGGAGAGTCCCGCAGGCGCGCTCGGGCAGCTCGATTTCTCGGCGACGCCTCGCTACCAGAAAGGCGGGCTCTTCACCTGGACGGTCTTCGACTACCCGCTCAAGCAGGCGATCATCGATGCCGTCGTCAAGCAGCCCATAAAGGGCATTACCGCCGGGCTCGATGAGGCCCGCTCCGACGTGGCCAGCGTCAAATACCAGGGATACCTCACGGCGGGCGTCGAGCGCTGGCGCGAGTACCGCGAGCAGCTGAGGCCCCTCGGCAAGAAGCCAGTGCTGTTCGTCATGCTCAACAGCACCGCCGAGGCCGATGACGTTGGTGATTACCTGCGCGTCAAGTACCCCGAGGAGTTCGGGGCCACAGACGGCGGCGACCCGCAGCTCCTCGTCATCCACACTGATCGCAGTGGTGAAGTCTCGAAGAAGCAGCTCGATGCGGCGCGGGAGGTCGCCCGGCGCGTCGATGAGGGGCAGAGCGCAGTCAACGCCATCGTCAGCGTCCTCATGCTCCGGGAGGGGTGGGACGTGCAGAACGTCACCGTCATCGTGGGGCTGCGTCCCTACACCTCCAAAGCCAACATCCTCCCCGAGCAGACGATTGGCCGTGGCCTGCGGCTGATGTTCGGGGACCGCTCGTCCGCTTACGTCGAGCGCGTGGATGTCATCGGCAACCCGGCGTTCCTCAAGTTCGTGGAGCAGCTGGAACGGGATGAGGACATCGCCCTCGACACGTTCGACCTCAAGGAGCCGGTGGTCATCACGACCATCGAACCCGATGAGGCCAAGCTCGGCCACGACATCACCATCCCCGTGCTCAGCCCCATCCTCGCCCGGAAGAAGACCCTCGCTGAGGAGATCGAAGGCATCGACGTCGCGGCGCTCGTGTGCCCGCCCTTCCCCAAGAAGCGGGGCGACGCGGCGGCGCAGGAGTTCCACTACGAGGGCGTGGACATCATCACCTTGGAGAAGCTGGTCGAGAGGGACTACACCATCCCCGAGCCGCAGACCGCCGAGGAGGTCATCTCCTACTACGCCAAGCGCATCGCCCAGGACGTGAAGCTCCCCTCGCAGTTCGCCGCGCTGGTCCCCAAGATCCGCGACTTCCTCCGGGACCGCGCGTTCGGCGAAACAGTCGATCTCGCTGACAAGGCCATCATCCGCGCCATTGCCACCAGCATTGCCCAGTACGTCACCGTGAAGACCTTCGCCACGATCTTGCGCGGACTCGTCGTGGAAGAGCTCTCACCCACGCTTGAGCATCCTGGCCGCGCGCTCTCCGAGACCGAGCCATTCCCGTTCTCCCGTCCGACCTTCGAGGCCAGCAAGACCGTCTTCAACTTGGTGGCCGGAGACAACGACTTCGAGCGGCGGTTCGGCGAGTTCCTCCAGGACGCGAGCGATGTCGAGTCGTTCGCCAAGCTGCCACGGAGGTTCGGCTTCACAATCGAGTACACCGACAGCGCCACGAACCTCCGCTACTACGAGCCCGATTTCGTCGCCGTGGATCTCAATGGCACGCGCTACGTCATCGAGACGAAGGGCCAGGAAAACATCGACGTGCCGCACAAGGATCGGGCGGCGACGATCTGGTGCGAGAACGCGACGCTCCTCACGGGCGTGACCTGGCTCTACCTCAAGGTGTCGCAGGTCGAGTTCGGCAAGCTGCAGCCGCAGGTTCTCTCAGACGCGTTCCTCGCGTTCTCGGCGCCCGCATAGTTAAGACCGACGTCGCCCCAGTGAAGTGGTCATGGCATGTGCTCAAGCGGCTCGAAGACGCCTAAGGACGCCGTCCAGATTCTTGAACAGCGGCGGGACATCGAGGCCGGGTTGAGCGACGAACGCCTTGAGCCCCTGGAGCTCCTGCATCCCTATTGGTTGATCGTTGAGGCCCATCTCGCGTTCCAGGCGGGAATTGGGGAGATCAACCGTGAGCATGTGGTGCAGGTTCTCCTCTGTCGCCTGGATCATCTCATCAACGGATTCGCGTCCGGTCAGGAATCTAGGCCCGATACCGGCCACACGCCGTTGCTGCGCCTTAGCGTACATGTCACCCAAATCGACGCGCCGCAGGACTGCATCCGAGCCGAGCCTATAGCTGAACATCTCCCGGCCCAGGCCAGCGGCGCACCTCTGGATGTCAATACAGGCACTTGCCTCTTCCGCCGACTCCCACTCGTCACTGGGCGCCTCTGTGACCGTCTTATGTCTCACTGCAATGCTCCATTCGACGTCGGGCTCTTTCGGGTTCTTCAGCCGGAGCGAGATGCTCTCTTCTGCCAGGACATCTGAATGCCTCACATCTCCGGCATGGTTCAGGAGGGTATTGACGACGAGATCCTGGAACTGGGCGCTTACTCTCTCGCGCTCGGCCTCACTGATGCCGTCGGCGGAGTTGAAAGGGCGTATGAACGCGAGCCCTCCGGCCTCCCCTCTCCTGCGCAATGGAGCGCTCGTACTCGACCCGCTGCTCTGTCCCCGTCCCATGAGGCGAGTCTGCATCACCAACCCGTGGTCGGCGCGTTTTTCGCTTAGCTTCCTGCGTCGCGCACCTGCAGCATGGTCTGCTTCGCTTTGATCGCCTGCGTGTCATCCGAGAACAGGCGCCTGAGCATCTCGTTCCCGCCCCGCGCGAAGGCCGGGCGAAATTGCTCTTCAACATGATCTCGGGCTCCTCGGTGCGCTTCTACGACGCGTCAGTACCGGCTCTCACGCACCGCGGGGAAGCCACCCTCCTGCTGGTGCTCGGGCAGGCGCAGGAGGACGCGGATGTCGGCGAACAGCATGTCGATCTGAAGCTCGAACAGTTCTCGGAGCACCGGATAGGACTCAAGCCCAGGCCAGTCGGCCGGGTTCATGCTGTAGGGCATGAAGCTGCTCGCTGACGGGAGGTTGCGCCGGACCGTGGCATTTCCGAGGCAATCACGCCAAGACGCGGTGCTACGTTTGCCGCATGGCCTGGGAACAGCGCGACCACTCGCTCTTCTCTCGCGGCGACCTGCGCGCCACACTGGAGAATGTGACACAACGCATCGTCGAGGACGTCGAGCAGACGCCCGAGGATCACCTGCTTCACGCCGATGAGGAGGAGTGGGTCGCGGCCCTGGTCGAGCGCCGTCGGCTCGATGCCCCCGAACTCGGCGAGCCCTCCATGGACCCGGCGGAGGAGATTCAAGTCGATGTCTCACGGGAAACGCAGAGCCGCCTGATCCTAGACCCAAGCACTCCTACCTACATGCCCGGTTATCGCGTCACCGTTCATATTCCCTTCACTGGTGACGGTGCGATCTTTATGCTGCGGCCGAGCACGTTCTCGCTCAGCCCTCCTCGCGCTGAGGTCGGCCAGGGAGAGCTTCTCGATGTCGTTGAGTATCCGCACGACAGGCCAGTGGGCATCAGAGCGCGCACCGAGCGGCTCATCCAGGAAGTTGAATCAAACCTGCGGCACGCTCAGGGCGACATCGATCAGTACAACCAAACGCTGGAGCGGAAGGCCCGCGAGGCGATCACGCAGCGACGAGCGCGGATCAAACGCAACTACGAGCATCTGCAAGCGACTGGGCTTCCCGTCCGCTCGTCGGGTGAGAGCGCGACGACCTACATCGCTGACGCCATTGTCCGCCGGCCCGCGCCGGTCCTTCCGTCCACGCCCACGTCAGCGCCCGTCGCCCTTGAGCCGGTCCTCGGCACTGAGGTCTTTGAGCACATCCTCGGGGTCATTCGCTCTGTCGGGCTCGACATGGAGCGCAGCCCCAAGACGTACTCGGCGATGGGCGAGGAAGACCTGCGCCAGGTCATCCTCACGGCCCTCAACCCCCATTACCGGGGGCAGACGACCGCAGAGGCTTTCAACTTCCAGGGCAAGACCGATCTCCTCATCCGCCACGAGAACAGGAACCTGTTCATCGCCGAGTGCAAGTTCTGGAATGGCCCGAAGGGCTTCTCGGAGACCATCGACCAGCTCTTCGGCTATGCCGCGTGGCGCGACACCAAGCTCGCCGTGGTCATGTTCGTGCGCGAGAAGAACCTGACGAGCATCGTGGAGAAGGCGCAAGAGACCCTAGCCGGGCACGAGCGGTTCGTAGAGCTGTCGGAATCCGTGAGCGAGACGGAGCTACGCGCCAAGATGAGCTGGCTCGGTGATGAGCAGCGCCACGCGGATCTCAACGTCTTCTTCGTCTCCGTGCCCACAGACGCAAATTAGACTCCGGCCTGGGATTCCTGCCCTAGGCCCCTGCGCTTACCGCCGCTTACCAGGTCTCAAGGCGCTCAGGCAGCCAGTCGATGCGCATGCCACCTGTGGCTGAGCACTCGTCAAAGAACGAAGCCCATCCACGGCAGGACTCCGCCCAGCTCGCGCCGTCATCGCCACACTTGATTCCGGCTGCGATGACGTCCTCGCTTGACGTCCCCAGTAAGGCATCGCGCACGAGGTCGCATTCCTCAGAGCTGAGCTGCCAAGGGCGCCCAACCGCGGCATCGGCGAACTTGTAAGCGGGCACTTGCGCTGTGGCCCCGTTTGCCTCCTCGGGCGTGGCCTGGACGTCAAGGGCACCTCGCTGGATGAGGATGTCTCGCATGATGCGCACCATGGTCTGTTCCGTCGCCAGTGCCAAGTCAGGCTTCGCCTCGGGTGGAGGACCGAGAGGCTTGAACTCCACCGGGGTGTATGAGTAGCCGCCCATGTCTCCAATCATCGGGCCCTGGTGGCGGCGCACCTGCCGCGCCACCGCACGAGCGGACGGATGGCTGAGCTGCTGCCAGACCTCGTCGCGCGCGTCGAGCGTGCCCGCGGGCGTGGTGTGAGGCGAATTCTCGACGCCGTGCTGCAAGGCGCGGTAGCCGAGGTAGAAGTGGAGGGCCGCCGGTGCTATCAGCAGCGCTCCGAGCCAGGAGCCCCGGTAGCAGAGATACACGGCGAGGCCGAGCAGCCAGACGCCGATGCCAAAGCGCAGGAGGCCCACGGCCCGCTCGTGGCTGTGAGCGTATGGATTTAGACGTCCCATTTGCCTCAAACCAAGCTTAGGCGCCGCACGCACAGGCCGTTCTCTTTTACGGGCGCTCGATCATCCGTCTACTCGGCTTCACCGTCAACGGTCAGGCCCTTGCTTCCCCCTATCCGTATCGGACCCACCAGCCGGTGGGTGTTAACCGAAAGGGAAAGAAGCAATGCAACCGACGAACAAAAGGAGGTCCGCCAGGAACAACCGCAGCCTCGCGAACAAGGCCGAGAGGGCCAAGCCCGAGCGGACAGAAGTCAAAGCAGGACACTCAAAGCGTAGGGCCGTCTCAGTCCACGACCGCTTGAGGGCGCCGCTCGCCGAAGCCGGCGTGACGCTCATCCAGGGCGACAGCCGCCTGAAGATGGCCGAGATGGAGGAGAACTCGATAGACGCGATTGTCACTGACCCGCCTTATGGCCTGACAGACAAGCCGCTCGACATCGAGGCGCTCCTCAGGGAGTGGATGGCAGGCGGGGAGCACAAGGGCACCGGCAAGGGCTTCATGGCCAAGGCATGGGACAAGGCCGTGCCCTCGCCCGCGCTCTGGCGCGAGGCCCTGCGGGTGCTGAAGCCCGGAGGGCACTGTCTGGCCTTCGCAGGCACACGAACCGCGGACCTCACCACCCTCGCGCTGCGCTTGGCCGGGTTCGAGATTCGCGACACTCTCGTCTGGAACTACGGCCAGGGCATGCCGAAGTCACGCAACATCGGCCATCAGCTCGGGCACGATTCGGGCACGGCTGTCGGCTCGGGCCTCAAGCCGTCGCACGAGCCCATCATCGTCGCTCGCAAGCCACTCCAGCCAGGCCTCAGCCTCGCTGGCAACGCTTGCAAGTGGGGAACGGGCGGCATCAACATCGACGCCACCCGCATCGGCACGACGCAGACCAGCGCGGGTGGCCCGCCTGGCCGTTGGCCGACGAATGCGCTCTTCTCGCACGCCGAGGCGTGCCGTTGCCTGAGACGCGAGGAGGTCGCCTCGGGCGCTCACGCTCCAGGTGAGAGGGTCACGGGCTTTGGCCGCTTCGGCGGCGGCAAGGTCATAGCTGACGGCGAGAGCTTCTCCCCTGGGCGTGAGGTCGTCGAGAAGTGGGACTGCGCGCCCGGCTGCCCGGTGGCCGCCTTGGACGGGCAGCAGGGCAACACGCCCTCTCGCTACTTCCAGACGTTCCCGGCGCTTGACCAGGTCCTCACCGGGGAGAAGCCGGCCTTCCTGTACGCGCCCAAGCCGACGAAGCGCGAGCGGGAGGCCGGCCTCACGAACGGCGAGTTCGAGCCACGGCGCGCCCATCGCCTGGCCTACGGGCCAAGGGCTGAGGTGGCCACGACGCGCCTCAACGTGCACCCGACGGTCAAGCCCATCGACGTGATGCGCTGGCTCATCAGGCTCGCGTGCCCGGAGGGCGGCACGGTCCTCGACCCCTTCATGGGCTCGGGCACGACCGGCTGCGCGGCTGTCCTTGAGGGTCGCCGCTTCGTCGGCATCGAGCTCGATGAGGTGGAGGGCTACATCGACATCGCCGCCCAGCGCATCATGGACTCGGTGAGGGAGGCTGAGGAGGAGTGTGACGGGGCACGGGCTGGGGCGCGCGTCATTCCCTTCCCGAGCAGGCGCGGCGGCGCGCAGCAAAGCGCGGCGTGAGCCTGGCCGGACGCCGCCTGGCCGGTTGTTCGGCGCGCCCTTGACCCTAGCTCTGGGCCACGGGCGCGTCGAGCAGCTCGTCTGAGAGGTCGATGCTCGTGACCTCGGGATGGGCGAGCAGCTTCGCCGTCACGGTGATGACGCGCCCGGCGACGTGCTCGCGCCAGGCGAAGAGTTCGTTGACGACCGACTGGGGGACGCGGAGCGCCTCATCCACGCGCAGGTCCTCGGTGAAGATGACGACGATCACCGCGTCGTAGCCATCGGAGCGCACCGGCGAGAGGTTGCGGCGGGTCTTCACCCCGGTCCGGCGCAGGGCCTTGACCTGGAGCAGCTCGCCTTCTGGCGTCTTCACGTCCCACGAGGCCTGGGAGAACGAGCCACGCTCGCCGCCGTAGTGCAGGGCCACGAGGGCCTCGGCGATGTCGCCGATGGGGTTGTTGAAGGTCCGCACCACCTCGCGGTCGCGAAGCTCGCGGAGCGCCTGCGCCCAGAGCGCGAGCAGCTCTCTCGTGGTCAGCTTGGAGAGGTCAATCGTGGGCGCCACCGGCGGCATCCTCCCAAACCATGCTCACCGGCACGCGAGGGCGGCGTCGCTCCGCTGGCCAACGATTCACGGGCTCGCGCAATGGCTCATGGCCTGAAGCCACGCGGTGATGTCGGCGCGCAGTCCGACGCGGTAGTTCTTCCGGCCTTCGTTCGCTGCCTGGAGCAGAGCGTCCTGTGCGTACGCCTGAAGCTTCCGCACACTTGAGAAGTGGAGGGCGAGCGGTTCTGCGACCTCGCGTATGCCCTGGGGTGCCGTCCCGAGCCCGAGGCGAGTGGTGAGCACGTACCGGGTTCGCTGCGGCATGCCTTCGTAACAGGCGCGCACACGCTGCGCCTCCTCGCGGCTGAGAAGTCCGGCGGGCTCCTGCGCTGCATCACCAAGGACGGCGACCGGGAGGTCATCGGGCAGGAACGAGTCGAAGTTCGGGTTATAGACCTGGGTTCGCTGCTCCCACCTGAGCGCTACCTGCTCCGTCGTATAGCCGAAGTGCAGGAGCGCGCCCTCCCAGGTCTTCCAGCGCCTTCGGTAGGGGGCATCGGTGGGGACATTGGGATGCTCCTCACCCGCGTCGCGTGCGAGCTCGATCTGGCGCTCCCGCCACCAGGCGAACTCCGCGGTGCTGGGCGGGCGACCGTAGTGCCGGGTGGCCCCGGCGAGCGTCTCTCTGAGCACGTCCTCGGGGTAGCGCTGGACACGGCCGATCCGCCGGGCCTGGAAGCGCGCTTCGATGGCGCGAGCGTTCGTCTGTCCCGACCAGGCGAGCGCCTCACGAGCGCGGGGCCAGGATGAGTCGAAGGTCTTATAGACACGCTTGAAGGTCTCGACGTCCTCGCCGTCAGCGCGCAGCTGTTGCGAGATCGCGCGGTAGTCATCCACGCCAGGCGCTCGCCCGAGCACCTCGGCGACGCGCCGCAGCGAGCGCAGGCTCTTGGCGAGTTCGGTCTCGGTGGCCTGCCGTTGGCTCAGGCGCATCTCGGTCAGGCACTCGTAGGCTGCGTCCTGTTCCTCTGGGACGAGAGCCCGGTAGAGCGTGATCAGGGCATCGGCGCCAGTAGCGGCCATCAGTGGAAGTAGCGCCAGAACTCTTTGACCTCTTGCTCCTGCGCCCACTCCCAGTCGGCGAGCAGGCGCCACGGGAACTCCTCGCGGGGGTCGATGACCAAGACCTCGCCTGGTAAGTGCAGGTACTGCGCCGGCTCGTCCTCGTCCTCGCCGTCCTGGAGGAACTCCACATCGCTCCAGACGCCGAGCATCTTGGCGACTGCCTCGACGTCAACCTCGTGCGGCGGCGTGAGCGTCGCGCGGACGTGCCACTGCTTGAAGAGCTGCCCGAGCGCATAGAGGAGCCGCTCGCCTGGGGTCGGCTCGCCTGGCTCATCAGTCGTCGGTCCCTCACACACGCCCGCAAGGTAGGGCCCGCTCGGAGGTGGACCGGGCCGGGGTCAGCCCGTCGGCAGGTCAAGCCGCTGGGTCGGCCACCGGGTTGATCGCGTGCAGGAATCGCGGAAGCTCGTTCCAGGTGAATAGCTCGACCACCTTGACATCCAGCGACTCCAGGTACTCCCGCATCACGGGGTCGACCCGCTGCTGAACGAGGTAGCTCGTCGGCATCGCATCGCCCATGACCGTGCGCGCCTCGTCCCTGATGAGGCTGAAGTTCGGGTCGCTGAGGCTGAAGCCGACGAACAGGAAGCTGGAGAAGCGCGCGGTCTGCGCGAGATGGCGGAACATCTCGTCCCGCGCCACGCGTGATCGCGCGTAGTCATCGCGAGTCAGGACGATCTCGTCGGGGCGCTCCCAAGTCCCATGCAGCTTGACCAGATGGGTGTCCGGGTGGTCGACGGCGACACGCAGGAACTCGGCGGGCGTGGTGCTCACGGCCAGCTCGCGCTCCTCGCGCTCGAAGGCCAGCTCGATCAGCGAGTCGTAGTTCGTCGTGAACAGGTCGCGGACCGGGAGCGCCACCAGCTCGTGGTGGGATGGCGTCAGGCGCGCGCCATCAGCAGGGCGCGTGATGAACTGCTCGGTGAGGAAGTCGCGGTAGCGCTCGGCAGCGGTGCGAAGGCGGAAGATCTGCGCGGCATCGAGCGGACTCTGCTCGCGCATGAAGCGCTCCACCGACTCGGCCTCACCCTCGCTGGCTGATGCGCGCAGCTCGGCCAGCATCCGCTCGATGAGCATTTCCCAGGACGGGAAGCGGGCGTCGTCAGCCAGCGGGGCTGGCATCCCGAACGTGGCGCGCCCGAGGGGCCGCCCGACGCCGACTGAGAGGCCCGCGCCCAGGAAGATCATGATGGCGCTCGCGTCGTCCGCGATGCGGCCACGCAGCTCGGCAACGGCTGCCTGCGAACGAGCCTCGGCCTCCTCCCACTCCGACATGTGTTGCTCCTATGTCAAGCAGGGCACGGAAATTGCGGCGTTCAGCTTGATCCGTGTCCGCGGGTCGGGGTTGGGTTGCGGTGTGGAGAGCAGCCGATGCACACGGCGAGCGAGGTGACGCTTGAGCGCTCGCAAGGCCTCCCTCCAGGTCTTGCCTTCGCTTTGACGGCGGGCGAGGTATTCCCGCGCTGGCGTATAGACACGCGCTTGCGTGATCGCGATCCTGTGCAAAGCCAGGTTGAGCTGGCGGTTGCCCTTGCGGTTGAGGCGATGGCGCTGTTGTTTGCCGGAGGAGGCATCGAGGGGAGCAACGCCGGCGAGCTTGGCGAGCTTGGCGTCGGAGGCGAAGCGATCGACGCCTGCGACCTCGGCGATCACCTTGGCCGCGGTGAGCGGGCCGCAGCCGGGCAGGCTCAGCAGCTGCGGCGCGTGAGCCTTGACGAGCGCCTGCAGCTGGCGCTCGAGCTCGTTGGCGGAGCGCGAGAGCTCTGAGCAACGGCGAACGTGTTCGCGACAGATCCCCACTTGCGTGGTTTGCTGCATGCGCGCCAGCCGCGCAGCCAGGCGCCGAAGCGTCAGGGCTTGACCCAGCGAGCGCTCGCGAATCTCGATCTCGGGATCCATGTCGTGAAGCAGCCAGCGCAGGCGCTGCTGGATGCGCGTGCGCTCCGCGACCAGATCCTCGCGGTGGTCGAGCAGAAGCGCGATATCGCGCTCGGCGCCGGACAGGCGGGCCTGCGGCAGGGTCTCGATGCCCTCGCGGATCGCCGCGCGCGCCACGGCGTCGGCATCCAGCGCGTCCGACTTGCCGAAGTCGCGTGCGCTCTTGCGCGCGCCGGCCATCAGCTTCGGCGCCACCCGCACCACGCGCTCGCCCGAACGCAGCAGGAAGCGCTCCAGGCCGCCCGAAACGTGGCGGCAGTCCTCGATCGCCCACACGCGCTCCTCGTCGAGCTCCCGCGCCCAGGCAAGCAGACGTTCATGGCCCTCATCACGTGCTCTCACCGCCAGCGCATCGCGCGCCGCGGCTGTGCTCGCATCGAGCGCAACCACCGTGTGCGTGAGCTTGTGTGGGTCCGTTCCAATCACGATCATGTGTCCCCGTCCCTTCGTTTGGATGGCACCGGCGAAGCGGATCGCTGGCGGACATGCCTCAGTCAGGGCGGGAGCCAAGCTCCTATCAGGTCACGCCGGCGATCCTCGGGCGGCGATGGGCGACACAACGCATGTTGGTCAGTCCCGAGCGGACGACAGCGAGCGTAAGGGTCAGCCCATCGCCAGCCCGGGGACCTACCGGCCGAGTCGGACATCGCCGGCCCGTAATCAAAGACGGTGACACTGAGGGCAAGCGTATAGCGGCCCGAGCGCTCTGACCGGGCGCTGACGCGGCCCCTAGCGAGGCGTCGGGCGCTTCAGGTCAATCAGGACTCTGCGTATGAGTCTCAGTGCGTGATAGCCGACGACCACGGCGATGACGAGGGCCACCACCGAGTCCAGCCAGTAGTTGCCGTTGGTGAGGAGGATGATCGCTCCACTCACGGCGACTCCGATGGCAGCGGCTGCGTCGGCGACGGTATCGAGCATCACCGACTGCATGTTGAGATCGCCCGCTACGTCTCCGAGGATGACGGCGCAGACAATCATGGCAGCGGCTGCGATGACGCTGACGACCACGACCGGCAGCCCGTGGACCGATGGCGCCCCAGTGCTCAACCGATTGATCGCCTCCAGTGTCACCGCCAGCGTGACGAGCAGCAGGAGGCTGGCGTTGATGAGAGCAGCGAAGGAGGTTGCTCTCGGGTGCCCGTGCTCGTGGCGGCTCATCTTGAGGGCGACCAAGCTAAGACCGGTGCCGAGAGCGTCTCCGAGGTAGTCGGCCCCTGAGGCCAGAACACCGAGCGAGTTCGCGAATATCCCGACAAGGAGCAGCGCTATGACCATTGCGAGATTGATCGTGAGCACCAGGCCGAGGCGTTTGTCTGGCGTCATCGAGGCAGTATGTGGCCTGCTAGGGGCGCTCGGATGAGCGGCCCCGCGAGCTAGCCCCAGAAGTCCTTCCACTGGCCGCTTGCGAGAGGAGGGAAGGAGCGCGCCGGGTTATCGAGGCTCCCGTGAGTGGCCCTCCGAAGAGGGCGTCAAGAGCTTGGCAGGTCATGCTCGTGCGGTACGCCCTCGTCGTGTACGCAATTCTTTTGCGTATGATACGGGCATGGCGCGAACCACGATTGCCTACGTTCCGACGCGCGACGGTGCCGAGCATGAGCCCGCCACCGCGCCGGAGTGGCGCGGAGTGGACGTGGTTGCGGTCGTGCACGACAGGGAGGCTCGGCGCGACGGCCTCACGGAGGCGCTCCGCCGCCTCAGCGAGGGCGAGGCCTCGACGCTCCTGATAGCCCGGCTCGATGAAGTGGCCGGCTCCTCGCGCGAGCTCGTGGGTCTCCTCGACTGGCTCGCCGCCGCGGACGCCGACCTGATCGCACTCGACGTTGGCCTCGACACAGCGACGCGAACTGGTGCTCAGATCGTCCGGGTGCTGCGCGAGGTCGAGCGCTGGGATCGCGAACCGCCACCTGGCCGGCCCCCACGGGGGCGCCCCGGACTCGCCCACCACTCGCCCGAGCTGGCGCGGCAGGTCAAGGCGCTGCGTGACGACGGCGAAAGCCTTCAAGCCATCGCCGACGCGCTCAACGCGGAGAACGTACCCACGCCGCGCGGCGGGGACCGCTGGCGACCCTCAAGCGTGCAGGCCGCGCTCGGCTACCGGCGCCCCCGGCCACCCGGCCCGGCTGCCCCACCACCGCCGCCACAGGCCCCGGGTCCGCCAGGACGCGGCCCGCGCCCGCCCGCCGGCCCGCCGCACCATCGCCGGGGCGCCCCATGACCGGCGTGATCGAGCAATTCGGGGTCCTCGGCGTCTTCCTGCTCATGGTGCCGGAGGCCGCGTGCATCCCCATCCCGAGCGAGGTCACTCTGCTCTTCTCCGGCTTCGCAGTGCACCAGGGCTGGATGAGCCTCCCGCTCGCGGTGCTCGCCGCAACCGCAGGGAACCTCGTTGGATCGCTGCTCGCCTACGGCCTGGGCGCGAGCCGGCTCGTTGAGCGTGTCCCGCTCGCCCGCACCGCGCTACGCCGCTGGGAGGGCCTCATCGTGAGGCACGGACCGCGCGCCGTCTTCGTCGCTCGCCTCCTGCCGCTCGCCCGCACCTTCGTCTCGCTGCCTGCCGGTGCACGGCACGTGAGGCTGAGCACGTTCGTGTTGCTGACAACGCTCGGCTGTGCACTGTGGGCGCTGGCTCTTGTCTCAACCGGCATGCTCGTTGGTGCGGCGTGGGCAACCGTCGGCTCCGACCTCGGTCGTGCGCTCCTCGTCGTTGGTCTGCTCACCCTCGCACTGACTCTCGTGCGTCGGCGCACGGAGTAGAGGGCGCACCGGCTCCTTCGCAGCCTCCCGGTCAGCCGAACCCCGGGCCCTACGGTGCACGCCGTCCCATGAGGCTTGACATGACGAAACGGTCTGGCATCAGTCGTGGCCTCCCGCGTGGGCGTCCGGCAACCACTCCGATTGCGACGGGCCGCGTGCCACCCAACGTGGCAGCGCGTCCCACCTTCGGGGTCTTCATGGAGAGGAAACCATGGCCCAACTGTTCGATGTCGTCCGCGCCCGCCTTCAGGCAGAGCCCCGGCGAGCGCACTCCTCGATCCGCCTTAAACCGCTCCTCGCCGCCGCGTCGGCGGGGGTCTTATTTCTCAAGGCGCCGCCGCCCGCAGAAGCCGCGCCTGTCAACACCTCGCCGCCAGCAATCAGCGGCGTGCTCGAACCCGACAACACGCTGACCGCGACTCTGGGCACCTGGCAGGACGCGAAGTCCCCCATCGTGAGCTACGACTACCAGTGGCTGCGCTGCATTCAGTACGAATGCACCGATATCGACTACCAGACGAACAGCACCTTCACGTTGCCCTGGGAACTGGTCGGCGCCCAGGCTGAGGTGACAGTGGTCGCCACCGACGCGGAAGGCGAAGTCGGCATCGCCACGTCGGAACAGACGGACGTCATCGGCTACGGCGGCCCCCGCTACACCGTCAGCGAGACCGTCAGCGGCAGCGGCTCGGTGACGGGCACGGCGAACGGCACGGCGGACTCCCTCCTCGCGTGCCCGGGCGCCTGCGGCGCGAGCTACCCCTACCGCCCCGGCACGAGCATCCAAGTCACCGCCACGCCTGCGCCGGGCGCCGCCTTCCTGGGCTGGCAGGGCGCGTGCGCCGGCAGCTCCCCGACCTGCTCCTTGGCGCTAGGCGAAAACGAGGCTGTCACCGCCGTCTTCACCGGCACGGCCACGACGACCCCGGTGCTGCCGACGGGCTCGGAACCCAGAGCCGGGGAAGCGCCTGTGACCGGCGCTCCGAGTGGCTCGACGCCCGCGGCCACCAGCCTCCGGGCACGACTTCAGGGCCTCCGTGCTCTCCGCCACCACATCCAGGCCTCAGTCGAGTGCGTGCAGGCGAAGCCCTGCCGGCTCAGCTTGGGCCTCTTCGCGAGGACCGTGGCAGGCCAGCTGATGATCGCGCAGCGCTCCTTCACCGTGGCCGCCGGGCGGAGCGCGCGCATCGTCCTCACGCTCAGCCGACAAGGCCAGCGCCTCCTTGCCAGGCGCCACCGGCTGCCGGTCACGGCACGGCTGACGCTCAGCGCGAGTGGGCGCTCAGCCCTGGTCGGGCAGGGCCACCTCACCCTCGCCAGCTGAGGCTGTCGAGCGTCAGGCGGGCTGGCGCGGGCGCTACGCGCTGCACCACACGTCAAACGCGCCGTAGGCGACCTCTGCCACATACACGTCGGCGGCGCCCAGCAGCTGCAAGTGGCGCGCCTCGGCCTTGGCCTTGCTCAAGCCGGGCTGGGCCACCGTGACGCGCAGCGTGGGCCGCCGCCTGCGCACGACATCCTGGAAGGCGAACAGGGCGGCATCGTCGCCGACCATGAGGCCCGAATGGCCCCGCTGCTGGCGCTGGCGCTCACGACGGACGAGGTTGGCGACCATCGCGTCGATGTGCTGGCGATGGTGTGCGCTGCGATGCGCCTGCCCACAGACGGCATAGAGGTCGTCGACCCGCGCGCCCGCCTCGGCGCTGGAGGAGTACTTGCAGTGGACGAGGTGAACGATCACGCGCTCGCCGTCGTCCTTGAGCGCGACGAGGTCCGCGACCTCGCCCGTGCCATCGTCGTCGATCACCACATCCCACTCCGCGAGCGAGATCAGCCTCTCCGCCGCTCGTGCCTGGACCGTCGCCTGGTCGCGCTGCGGGCCCTGGGACTCGCGCCGGATGTCCACGCCCTCCCAGGAGAGCGCAACGAGCTTGTCCATGTCGATTGGCGCCTGCTCGCGCTGCAGCTCGTACAGCACGGCGCCTTCGACGACTACCTCCTGCTCGAACCAGACGGTGCTCCCTTCGCGATCCAGGAACTCGCTGAGCGCCTGGGGCTCAGAGCGCTCACGAACGACGTGCGCCTCGGCGTCAAGGGCGCGGTGGACGAGCGCCCCATCCTCGACGGTCGCCTCATACGCGAGCGCGAGATCGCCGACGCGCACCTCGAAGGGGATCGCTCCCTCCTCGGAGTGCTCGGTCACGACCAGCTCGGAATCGACAAGCAGGCCCTCCGTCCCCTCAATCGCGACCTTCACGCTCTCCGAGACCTCCGCGTAGGCAATCCACGGCCAGTCCATTGCGAGCGGCGTCAGCGGTGGGCGCTCCTCAAGCGGACGCGGTCGCACGAAGCTGCGGAAGAGGCCGTCGAGGGATATCGACTCGTCCTGGAGCTTCGGCCCGAGCCGTTGGCACCACTGCACCCATTCAAGGACCGTGTCCGCGGCCTGCTGGCTCCAGATCCTCCCCTTGCGCGCGGCCCCGCGCGTCACTCGCTCTCCTTCCTCGTAGGCCACGACGAAGATGTTGGTGTTCGACTTCGACTGGCGCTCGGCATCAGGGAAGCCCTCGTACACATCAGCGCCGACGTGCATCGAGAACCGCCGGCTGCGGTTGCGTAGGTCGATCACGCCCACGTTCGTCGGCGTCGGCCGCTGGAGCTCGCCGAGCGCCCGGTAGACTCGCTCGCCTTCGACTCTGCTCACGTCTTCTCCGCAAACCGCCTGCGCCAAGTCCTCGTGCAAGCTCTCAAGCTGCGACGTGTTGATGTAGAGGAGGGATCGGTCGCGGTCCCAGTACAGGACGTGGAGGTGGTAGGCGACGTCCTGGAGGGACTGCATGTGCGCCCACTTCACGCCGGTTCGCGCCTCGACGACCATCCACACGACCCGCTCGCTGGCATTGATCGCCGGTGGCGAGATGACCCGCTCCGCCGCAAAGCGCTCCGCTAGGCGCCCCGGCTCCCACTCAGCACAGGACGTCTCGTACACGACGGTGCTCATCTTCGGGCGCAGCACGTGAATGGAGAGGCCCTCATCCTCGCTCTCGCCGAACCCGCCCTCGAACTCATCAAGCTCGCGGACGTCCTCAATCGCATCTCCCGCGAGCCTCTCGATCACCGCGTCCCACTCGCTGCTCTCGGCGTAGAGGGCGCGGAGCCGCTCGTCATAGCCGGGGTCCGGGCGCGCGACGACAGCGGTCGCCGTGCCGAGGTCCGGACGGCTCCGCGCGAAGCGCCCGATGAACTGGAGGGCGACGCCAAGGCTGCGATGTGGGTCGTGCAGCGCGGCGATCTTCAGCTCGGGAAAGTCAAAGCCCTCGCCGAGCATGTCGACGCAGATGACAACCCGGCTCTCCCGCTTCCTGATCGCCTCCAGCGCCTCGTTCTGCTCGCGCTTTGGCAGGGCGCTGTGCAGCACCCGCGGCGCGAACTCGGGCGCCAGCTCCTCGTAGATCGGGAGCACGTCATCACGCGCTCGTCCGATGCGGCTGACGCGCGCCATGATCAGGTGGTCGAGGCCCGCGGCGCGATCAGCTCGCAACTGCTCGATGGCCGCCTCGGCGACTGCCCCGTCGGGGTTGGCAAGCGCGAGGACGGACACGTAGGAGATCGGCTGGAAGTAGCCAAGCGCCCGCGCGAGACCCAGCGGGAACGAGTAGATCACCCGCCCACCCAGACGCTGGCCATCCTCGCGATAGGGGGTCGCCGTGAACTGGAGCACGGGCTTGCCGGCAAAGGCGTCGCGAATGCGCGCCCAGCGCTGGGCTGGGACATGGTGGGCCTCATCGACGAACAGGTGAGAGCAGCGCGCGATCAGTGCCGCTCTTATCGCCTCGCTGGAGGCGTCAAGGGCGTTGGGGGTGGTGACGAGCACGTTGCAGCGGTCGACGAAGGAGCGCATCGCCGCGAGATTCGAGAAGTGATGCTCGATGCGCCCCACGACCGGCCCCGGCAGCGGCGCATCGAGGACGCCTGCCGCCGGCAGCACGCCGTAGGTCTCGAACGCCTCGGCGATCTGCGTGCGCAGCCGGTCCGACGGCACCACCACCACCAGCAGCCGCTCGGGCCGCTCGCTCACGAAGAGGGAGACCATCGTCTCCGTCTTGCCGGTGCCGGTCGGCAGCACCACCGTCGCGGGCTCGCTCGACCCGGTCGACCACTCGGCCAACACTGCGTGTAGCGCGCCTGCCTGGGGGACGCGCAACCCTGGAGTCCCAGCGCCCGGATCCTCGACCCGCAGCACGAACCGCCCGGCGAGCCGTGCCCGCACCTCGCCCGGGTCGGAGGGCCGCTCGCTCGTGACCCAGCGAAGCTCCTCGGGCGCGAACGCGGCGGGCAACGCCTCGAACGACTCGCGCGGGAGCTCTAGGCCAACGGAGCCAGGTGGCGTCGCGCCGCGCTGGCGGATTTGGTGGCGCGAGCCGTCGCCCAGGAGCGCGTACCAGTCTCCGTCCGCGGTCTCCAAGCGCGCCTCACAGGCCCTCGCCGTCATCTGCCGGGCGCCGTTGTCATCGACGAGGTGACGCTGGGAGAAGCGCGCCGGCAGCGCGATGAGTTCCTCGCTCATCCCGCAAGGGTGATTCATGCCCCGGATGCGGGCTGACGATGCGACCTTGACCTCGCGGCGCTAGTCGACTGACCGTCAGACTGGGACGGTGCTGACCGCGTTCGGGATCGCCGCGCTGAGCTTCATGTTGCTGATGTACGCACTCGAACGACGTGGGCGCAGGTTCGTGCTCGCGTTCGCCTGCGGCTGCGCGCTGTCGAGCGCCTACGGGTTCCTGGCCGGGGCGTGGCCGTTTGGCGTGGTCGAGGCGATCTGGGCCGTGATCGCCCTGCGCCGGTGGCGCGACCGCGCGCCAGACCGAGGAGCCAGGACCTGAGACCGCCTAGCAGTGCTCTCGTGCGCCCGCCTACTCTTGGTGGCGTGAGCACACAAGCGCCATCGCTGCCGCCCATCTCGCCGCCATCGGGCGAGTACGCGAGCCTGGTTCACCGGGCAAAGACGCTCTCGTGGTTGAGCATTGGCTGGATGACAGTTGAGACCGGCGTCGCCATCGCCTCGGCCCTTGTCGCAGGCTCCGTGGCCCTGCTCGGGTTCGGCTTCGACTCGATGGTCGAGCTGGCCTCAGCGAGCATCATCATCTGGCGCTTCACGGGCGGCCGCGACCAAAGCGGGATTGCCGAGCGCCGCGCTCAGCAGGTCATCGCCGTCTGCTTTGGGGCGCTCGCTCTCTATCTCGTCTTCGCCGGCATCAAGACCCTCACAGACGCAGCGCAGCCAGCCGCAAGCTGGACTGGTGCGGCGGTCTCAGCCGGTGCAATCATCATCATGCCTTTGCTCGCACGGGCAAAGAGCCGCGTCGCAGGTCAGCTTGACTCGGCGGCGACTGCCAGCGACGCGGCGCAGTCTTGGCTCTGCGCTATCGCAGCAGCAGGCGTGTTGGTCAGCATCGTCGCCAACGCCGCCCTCGGCTGGTGGTGGCTCGATCCGATTGTCGGCCTCGGCATCGCTGGCCTGGCAATTCACGAGGCGCGCGAGGCGTGGGCTGGCGATGGCTGTGCCGACTGCGCGCCAGTTGGGTTCGACACGCCATCTAAATCCTGCGCCTGAGCTGGCTCGCCGAGCGTGCCGTACGTCACAGGTCCTGCCGGGTCTCGCGCATCGGCGTGATTGTCCTATCCGGTCGAGCGCGCTGGCCGCCCCGAGACGGACCACTCTCACGCTCGACCGACAAGGCGAGCGACTCCTTGCCAGGCGCCCCCGGCTGCCTGTCACGCCACAGCTGACATTCGACGTGAGCGGGCGCTCAGCCCTCGTCGAGCAGCGCTGTCTGACGCTCGCCATCTGAGGCCGCGGGCTGTGGATTGGGGGCTGCAACGTTTCCTTCAGTCCGGCCCGGTCGGATCCTCCGCCAGCCCTAGAGTATGAAAGTGGAAGGCAAGGAAGCCCCCAACGGACCGGGCAAAGAAGCCCCCAAAGCGCCAGGCTCGCCCCGGCGCAAGCAGCCGGCGGGCGGCGAGCCAGCCAGGAAGCGGCGCCTCCGCTGTGGGGCATTCCCCGAGCCGCTCAAAGGCGACGTGCCCTACGCCAAGTCGCGTCCCGAGCTGGCCGGCATGTCACTCGGCGAGCAGGTTCGCATCATCATGGGCACGCCGGCCTGGCACGAAGTCCTCCGGCCCATCCTCGACGCCTTGGACAAAGACCGGCCCAAGAAGGGCCCCAAGCCCTCCTACAGCTCTGAGGAGCTGGAGAGCTGCCTGCTCTACCAGCGGATGGCGGGAGTGGCCACCTACGCCGAAGCCCGCGCCCTCCTCGCTGGCGACCGTGGGGCACGCGACCGGGCCGTGCTCGGCTTCGACAAGGCGCGTGACCGCGTCGGGAGGAGCCTCCGCCTCGTGACGTCATTCGAGGGCGTCCCCTCCGAGGCCACGGTCTGGCGGCACAAGAGGCGCTTCGGCCTGGACGAGCACGCACGCGCCTACCGGGAGCTGTTCGAACGGCTCTTGGAAGAGCACTTCGAGGAGTTCCCCAAGCAGATGTCCGAGGAGGCCCGCCTCGTCCACTGGGACGGCTCCGTGCTGCTCTCGCACTACAGCTCAGATGAGCGCGTGAGCCGAGCCACAGGTGAGGTCAAGCCACCGACGCTCACGGGAGGCGACTACCGCCCTCGGACGAAGAGCAACTGGGGCAAGGACGGCCACGGCTTCAACCTGGTCGCGTGCGTCACGCAGACCGGGCTGCCGCTCGGCGCCCAGCTGACGCCCATCAACGTTCCAGAGGCCAAGACGGCGAAGGGCATCCTCGAAGACGATTGGCGCCGCATCGTCGCGCCGTACCTCGAAGACGACCTGGTCCGGGTGATGGCCTTCGACGCGGCCTACTCGGGCGGGCACATGCGCAAGGCTGTCCATCGCGCTGGCTTCGTGCCCAACTGCCACCCTGTCTCCCACGCTGACCGGCCGCGCTCGATGGCGAACGCGGATAAGAAGGCCAAAGCCAAGCTCAAGATTCGCTGCTGCAAGAACTGGCATCTCAACGGGCATCACGAACTCTTCTGCGCTTGCGGGCAGGGCAAGACGATGCGCAGGGCTGAGAAGAAGGTCAACGGCGAAGCTGTCTGTCGGCTGGAAGGCTCCTGCCCCAACTGCGGACCTGTCTCGCTCACAGCCGGGCAGTGGCGTCTCTTCGGCGACGGCAAGACAGGGAAATCCGTCGCGGAAATGTCCGGCAAGGAGAGGGCCGAAGACCAGGCCAACGAGCCCGAGACGGCCGAGGACGAGCAGGCCGAGGACGAGCAGGCCGAGGACCAGGAGAACGGCAAGAAGAAAAAGAAGAAGAAGGCCGTGACCGATTGGCGCATCGGCAACCCGCTGACCTACGACGACCCGCTGTCCGCCAAGTACGGGTCCGCTCGCTTTGGCCACAACGAGGGCTGGCATGGCCAGCTCGTGAGCAGATTCGGGCTGCTCAAGGAGAAGGCTTGGGTGCGTGACAGGCGCCAAAGCGAGCGCGACTTGCTGCAAGTGTTCTGTGCCATGCACGCGCTCGCCAAAGAGCAGCGCAGACGCTCCGGCCAGAACCCGATGCCGGCAGCTCCACTGACCGGGGCAGGCAACAGCGGACCTCCGCCGCCGGCCCTGGCTCGGGCCGCGTAGCAGCGGCCCAGCCCTCCTCGGACTCGCCTCGAACGCAGCGCCCAGGGAAGCCCCTGGGCGCTTGACGTCGTTCACGGCAAGTGGCCAGGCCGAGCTCGACCATGCCGGCGTGACATCGCCCGGCCCAGTTGAGTTTTGGGGATCTCGGGTCGCCCGTAGCGCCGAGCCCGTACTTGAAATGAGCTGTCGCCGCTTACTTGAACTGAGGCCCGGAAGCGCGTTCTACGGCGCCTTCACATCGGGGAAGTGCTCTGCGCAGTGCTCGCGCAGCGCCTCGCGCACCCACGTGCGCTCCTCGGGGCTGGCAACGCGGAAGCGCTCCAGCAGCTCGCGCTGGCGCTCGATCGGCACCCCCGCGATTTCCCAGCGCACCGCGAGGCGCTCGAACAGCAGCTCCACCGCGCGGTGCCACGTGTCCTCGCGCGTGCTCGCCGCCCGCGCGCCCGCGCCGGCCAGGGCCTCGGCGTACTGCAGCCGCGTGGCGGGGGTCATCGAGCCACGCAGCGTCAGCACGTTGCCCCGCGGGTCGGTGTAGTCGCTGGTGGGAGCCTTCAGCCGCTCGCGCTGCTTGCGGGACCTGCGTTTGGCCACGTCAGCCGAGGCGCCCTGGAGAAGAGTTTGCTCCCCCACGATGCACCGTATAGCCATCGTATGAGGCTTGTGTATGACTATTAACTTTTTGAAGTTGGTGTAACCATGGTGGGACAAGCTCTCGATTTTTAATACTCATATCCCACTCACATATCTACTATAGATATACCCGCTATCCGCTATCCGCTATCCGCTTCCTTTCCCTTCAGGGGGCGTCGGCCGCGCGTTCCAATTGGCTGCGTACGTCGCCGGTGAGCGGCTTGGCGTGGCCGGGCCACGCGGCGGCGGGCTCCAGCGCAGCCAGCTTGCGGATGGAGGCGCGGGCCTGCTCGGTGTCGTAGTTGTAGACATCGAAGGGCACGTGAGGCGGGCAGTCGCGACCCCACATTTCGAGGGTGTAGAAGGTGTCGCTCGTGAGCGCCAACCGGTCGGACTCG
Organism: Solirubrobacteraceae bacterium; assembly: GCA_050696515.1. GTDB lineage: Bacteria > Actinomycetota > Thermoleophilia > Solirubrobacterales > Solirubrobacteraceae > Palsa-744. The sequence continues at coordinate 3,353 of JBOGYA010000002.1, read as the reverse complement.
CGCCACAGGCCGATCTGCCCGGGGGCGTGGCCGGGGAGGTGGACCACGCGGAAGCCCGCTACCTCGTCGCCCTCGACGAGCGTCCCCGCGATCTTCACCGGGCCCCCGTCCCAGGCGAAACGGTGCAGCACGCGCTGGATCTGGCGGTGGGGGGTCGGCAGGCCGGCGAGGCCCTCCGGCCAGTAGCGGAAGCCGCCGCTGCCCTCGGCGTCCTGCACCTCGTCGGGGTGGCAGAACACGGGTACCCCCAGCGCGGGGGCGGTGCCGCGGTGATCGGTGTGGCCATGGCCCAGCACGACCCGGCGGATGCCCCCGAGCCGCGCGCCCGCGGCGGCGACCGCGCGCACCATCGTGCGCGCGCCCGCGTCGAACAGCGTGACCCCGCCGTCGTCCTCGATCAGGTACACGTTGCAGCGCCCGGGCTGGCCCTGCACGACCCACACGCCCTCCGCCACCAGCTTCGGCTCGCCCAGAGCGCGGCCGGTGACGCGGGTCTTGACGTTGAACGCGCCCAACATCCGCTGCTCGGCGGCGGAGCCCAGCGGCGGCATCATCCCGATCTGGCGCGGCACCATCATCGTGTCGGTGAAGGCGTCGTTGACGTGGATCAGCCCGTCGCGGACGGTGAACACGTCGACGCCTTCGAGCGCGAGCGGGTGGCCGGTCGGGGCCAGCCCGCTGAAGGTGCCGGGGCCCGCGAAGGTGCCGTTCATCCGCCACTGCACCGCACAGCGCTCGCCCTCGGTGATCGTATCCACGATCTCCCACCGCAGGTCCGGCAGCGCTTCGAGTATTTCGCCGACGAACGCCCGCACGCCCTCGGGGGCGGTCACGTCCACCTGCCCGCGCACGTTCTCGCGCCCGCCCGGCGCCCACAGCGCCACGGCGGCGTCGAGGTCGTGGGAGTCGATCGCCGCGACGTAGCGCCGCGCCACGCTCTCGGCCTCGGTTTCGGCTCCCGCTCCCTCGCCGGTGCGCGATCCAGAGATGCGCTCTCGGGGCGGCGCCGTTGGGTGGATGTTCGCGGCGGCCTCCTGCACCCTCGTGGCGGCTTGCTCTGCGTTCTCCTCGGCCATCGGTCTGCCTCCTTGGGCGACTGCAGCGAATGCAGCGAAGGTACGAAGTGTAGGGACTCCGAGCGCCGGCCCTCGGCTGGCCGGCTCGACGAGCTGCTCCGCGTAGTGCTCCCCGGACGGCCGCCGCCGCGCCGGCCGCGCGTGTGCGTATCGGTGCCGACCCGGAGCCCCGTTTGGCCGGTGAGCCAATAGGCTCCCGGCGATGACGGAGACGGTTCGCAAGCGCGAGTTGGGCCGCGGGGAACGGATCCTCCCCGGGGTCTTCCGCCTGCGCCTGCCGCTGCCGTGGCCGGGAGTCCCCCACTGCAATGCGTGGGCGGTGGCCGCCGGCGACGGGGTGGTGCTGTTCGACACCGGGATGCACCAGCCCGGCTCGTTCGTCGACCTCGAACGGGCGATGGCGATGTGCGGCCTGCGCGTCGAGGACGTGCGCTTGGTGGTGTGCACGCACGCGCACTCCGACCACTACGGCCAGGCCGCGACGATCGTGGAGCGCGCGGGCTGCGAGCTGTGGATGCACCCGAACGTCGCGCACATGACCCAGTGGGCGCGCGACACCGATGCGGCGATCGCGCGCCGCCTGGAGGTGGCCCGCCAGAGCGGCGTGCCGGAGGAGCCGCTGCGCCGCTTCGCGGCTGAGCGGCGCGACCACGACTCGGGGATCGCGGCGGTGGTCAAGGCCGACCGCGCGCTGCTGCCGGGGGTCACGATCGCCACGGACCTCGGTCCCTGGACGGTGCACGAGACCCCGGGCCACGCCCCTTCGCACGTCTGCCTGTTCCAGCCCGAGCGGCGCCTGCTGATCTCCGGCGACCACCTGCTCGGGCGCATCTCGCTGTTCTTCGACTATGGCTACTCCCCCGACCCGGTGGGCGAATTCGTGAGCTCCCTCGACGTGGTGGAGCGGCTCGGCGCGCGGCTCTGCCTGCCGGGGCACGGGCGCACGTTTGCCGACGTGCACGCGCACATCGAAGGCAACCGCAAGCTGGTGCGCGAACGCAACGAGCTGGCGCTGGCGGCGATCGCCGCGGGGCCCCGCACCGCCTTCGAAGTGGCCCCGGAGGTCCTCGACGGGGTGCCGTTCACCCCCGACACCGCCCCGTGGCTGCTCACCGAGATGCTCGCCTTCCTCACGCACCTGCAGGTCACGGGCCGCGCCCGGCGGATCGCGGGCGAGCCGGAGACGTGGGCGACCATCCCAGACGGGGAGTGATGGCCCCGACGCTCGGTGTGGGTGGCCATCCCGGATGGGGAGCAATGAGCGCTGGACGCGGCTGGTGCTGGTCCGCCATCGGCAGCGCCGCCGATCGGCTGGGCGAGCCGGATGGGCCGGCTCGGCGCATAGTGGCAAACTGAGCGGTCATGCGCATCGACACGCTGCTCGCAGACGCCGGCCCGGTGTTCTCCTTCGAGTTCTTCCCCCCCAAAACCGAGCAGGGCGAGCGCAACCTGTATGCCGCGCTGGGCGAGCTGCGCGAGCTGGAGCCCTCGTTCGTGTCGGTCACCTACGGCGCGGGGGGCTCCACGCGGGAGCGGACGATCGAGATCGTCAAGCGGATCAAGCGCGAGCACGACCTGGAGGCGATGGCTCACTTCACGTGCGTGGGGGCCACCGTCGCGCAGCTGCGCGACACGCTCGACGAGATGGCGGGTGTGGGGATCGAGAACGTGCTCGCGCTGCGCGGGGACCCACCGGCGGGGCAAGAGTCCTGGACGAAGACGGAGGGGGGGCTCGAGTACTCGAGCGAGCTGGTGGCGCTGATCAAAGCCGGCTACCCGTTCGCGATCGGCGCGGCGTGCTTCCCGGAGACGCACATCCACGCGGCCAGCCCCGCCGAGGACCTCGAGCACCTCGCCGAGAAGGTGCGTGCGGGCGTGGACTTCCTGATCACCCAGCTGTTCTTCGACAACGCCCTCTACTTCGACTTCCTCGCCCGCGCCCGCGCGGCGGGGATCGAGGTCCCGATCGTCCCGGGCATCCTGCCGATCACCCACGTGGGCCAGGTGGAGCGCATGAGCACTATGTGCGGCGCCTCGATCCCGGAGGGCCTGCGCCGCGAGCTGCGCTTACGCGAGGGCCGCGAGGAGGCGGTGCTGGACTTCGGGGTCGCCTACGCGACCCTGCAGTGCGCGGAGCTGCTGGCCGGGGGCGCCCCCGGCATCCACTTCTACACGCTCAACCGCTCTCCGGCGACGCGCGCGATCCTGAGCGCGCTGAAGCTGGCGCGGCCGTGGGAGCAGGCCATTGTCTGACTGAAGAGGGGCCCGGCCAGCCGG
>JBOGYA010000001.1:0-46271 GCA_050696515.1 Solirubrobacteraceae bacterium | reverse complement strand
GCCCGGCCCTGTCCACGGCCACGCAGAGCCCTTCGGACACGCACGCCACCCCGGACAACGGCGTGGGCGAGTCGATGCTGCGGAATTCCCACGACGGCGCCGCCGCTGTGGGATCGTCGCTGACGTAGGCGTCGCCGCCGCCGTTGACGGACACGCAGAGGCCGGCCGCGGCACACGACACGGCCGTGGGGGCGCCGAGCCCGATCAGTTCGATCGGAGTCGCGCTCCACGTGGGTCCCGGGCCGGCGGGGGGGCCGGGCGCGGTGAGGTTCCCGCTCGCCAACGCCTCGCCCGCTTCGTCCACCGCCACGCACACGTTGGCGGGCGCAGAGCTGCACGAGACCGCGGTGAGCGCGAAGCTGTCGATCGAGCGCGGGCGCCACGCGCCGGCCGGGTCGCTGCTCGTCAGTGCGCGGCCCGCTCCGTCCACCGCGACGCACAGCGCGTTGGCTGCGCACGACACCGAGCTCAGCGCTTTCCCCGAGTCGATTTCCACCCGGCTCCACGTCGCACCGGCGCCCCCACCTGCGCCCGGGTTCGTGCTGACGAGCGCATCCCCCGCCTTGTCGACCGCGACGCAGAGCGTGCCCGATGGGCAGGACACTCCAGTGAGCGCCCCCGCCGCGTGGGTTTCGACGCGGTTCCACGTCGCGCCGGCGCCCGCGGCGGGGTTGGTGGCGATGAGCGCGTGGCCTTCCCCGTCCACCGCGACGCACAGTGCGCTGGATGCGCACGACACCGAGCTCAGCGGTTTCCCCGGGTCGATTTCCTTCCGGCTCCACGTCGCGCCCGTCGCTGCGCTCGGATCGGTGCTGACGAGCGCGTCACCGGCTTCGTCGACGGCCACGCAGAGGGTCTCGGAGGCGCACGAGATCCCGGTCAAGGCCGCTGCACCGGGGATCCTTACGGTGCTCCAGCTCAGCAGGGGCGCCGCCGCAGCCGGCGTGGACGCCAGGCACGCGAGCAGGGCAGCGCAGAGCGCCGCCGCGAGCGCGGGCGGGAAGCGGGCCGAGAGGCGGTCCAAGCGCACGCTCTCTCATAACACCGGCATCGCCCCGTGGTTGCGCGGACCCCCGCGGAAATGATTCGAAGAGACGACAGCCGCGCCGGGACTTGGTGTACGGTCTCAGACAAATGTCGCGTAAGCGAACGGTTGGTCTATCCGCCGGGGAGGCTGTCCTCGGGCTCGTGATCGAGCAGCCCGACAGCGCCTCGCGGCTCGGCCAGCGCTTGGTCGAGCGCTTCCGCTCCGCGCAGTTCACCCGCTCCACCGCGCACAACGCGCTGAACCGGCTTACGCGGCAGGGTCTTGTCCGGGTGGTCGCGGACGGAGCAGGCGCGGATGGGGAAGGGCCCATCGCGGAGCGCCGCTATGAGGCGACGCCGCTGGGCGCCGAGCGCTTTCGCGCGTGGCTGCGGTCCTGTAGCGCCGCGGCCCCGGCTCTGCGCGAGGAGCTGCAGGCGAAGGTCGAGTTCTGCGGCCCGGAGGACCTGCCGCTGCTGATCGAAGCGATCTGCGCCGAGGAACGGGCCTGCGCGAGCATGTTCGCGGCCGCGCAAGGGCGCCTGAGCGAGGCGGAGCTGATCGCCCCGCGGCGCTCCACCCCGGCGGAGCGGTGGTCGGCGCTGGCGCGCAGGGCGGTGCTGCGCGACGAAGCGGCGATGTGGGGCATGCGCTTCAAGCGTCTGGAGCGCCTGCGTGCGCGCCTTGAAGAGATGCGCGACATGGCCGGGGTGTCGGCCCCCGCAGGAGTGGGCACCCCGCCCGAGAGCCGTGGGCGCCGGCGCGACGCTGTGGCGGGCAGGGAGTGGGGGCTTGGCGTCGCGGGGGGCAGGGAGCGGGGGCTTGGCGTCGCGGAGGGCGAGGAACGGTCGCGCGACGCCGTTCCGAGCGCGCGGAGATGAGCGCGCTGCTGTCGCTGCAGGGTGTCGGCAAGCGCTACCGGCGCGGGGAGCTCACGAGGTGGCTGCTACGGGGAGTGACGCTCCACCTCGACGCGGGCGAGGTGGTCTCGGTGGTGGCGATGCGCAGCCAGGGCAAGACCACGCTGCTGCGGATCGCCGCCGGTATGATGGCGCCGGACGAGGGTCTGGTGCTGCTTGGGCGCGAGGACCTCAGCGGCCTCTCGGACCCCGCGCACTCGCGTCTGCTGCGCGAGCAGGTCGGCTGGGCGGGCCGCGGCGGTCCTGGGCTCGGCGTGCCGATGCTCGACTATGTCGCGCTGCGGCTCGCGATCGGCGGGCGCACTCGCCGGCGCGAGGTGCGCTCGTTCGCGCTCGCAGCGCTCAAGCGGGTGGGCATGGAGCACAGCGCGGAGCGGCGCTGGGAGGACCTCTCCGATTGGGAGCGCGCACTCGTGGAGCTCGCTCAGGCGATCGCGGGCGGGCCGCGGCTCTTGCTGATCGACGATCTGATCGATGGGCTCGGGGCGCGCGAGACCGAGGAGGTCGCGCTGCTCGTGCGCGCGCTCGCGCGGGAGCTCGGGATGGGTGTGCTGATGGCTGTCTCCGATCCCGAGGCGGCGCTCTGCTCGCACCGCGTCCTCTCGCTCGCCGCCGGCCGTCTGAGTGTGATGGCGGGCGAGGAGGAGTCCGGGAACGTGATCGACCTCGCGCGCCGGCGCCTGCGCGGGCTCTGAGTCGTGCTCGTCGCTCGTCGTCCGGCGACCCAAGCTTGCCGGGAGAGCCTGCTTTTGCCGGCTCGGCGCCTCACGCCTGGGAGAGTGAGTCAGAACCCGGCCATCCGGGCCTGCCCTCCCCCGGCTGAGCGATGATGGCTCCGTGGCAGGTCCTCTACATCTACCGCGCTCGCCTGCGCGCGCGGCTGGTGCTCGTGCAGGAGCTCCTCGCGGTGCTGGGGATCGCAGTCGGGGTGGCGCTGCTGTTCGCCTCCCAGGTCGCCTCCACGAGCCTCGACGGCTCGATCCACCAGCTCACGAGCGGGGTCGTGGGCGACGCCAGCCTGCAGTTGGTCGCGCGCGATCCGGACGGCTTCGACGAGCGGCTGCTGAGCCGGGTGCGCCGGCTCCCGGGGGTGCGCGGGGGGGAGCCTGTGCTCGAGCAGCGCGCCACCGTGATCGGCCCAGCGGGGCAGCGCTCGGTCGACCTGCTCGCCGGCGAGCCCCGCGACATGCTGGCCGGTCTCCGCTCGGCCGGCGGCGCGCTGCCGCGGGGCCTCACCACCACGCAGCTGGCGTCGCTGCGCGCACTCGCGCTGCCCGCGCCGGTGGCAGAGGCGATCGGGGTGGACTCGCTACAGACGGTCACGCTGGAGGTCGGCGCGCAGCGGCTCACGGCGCTGATGGGGGCGAAGCTCGACGCCGGCAACATCGGCGCGCTCGTCAACAGCCCGGTCGCGATCGCGCCCCTGGCATACGCGCAGGCGGTGACCGGTCTGCGCGGCAGGCTGACGCGCATCCTCGTGCTCACCGAGCCCGGGCGCGAGCGCCAGGTCCGCCGCGAGCTCGGCGCGCTGGCGGCGGCGGCGGACGTCAACCTGGAGCCGGCCGGCTACGACGCGCAGCTGTTCGCCACGGCCGCGGCGCCGGCCGACCAGAGCGAGGAGCTGTTCTCGGCGATCAGCGCGCTCGTGGGGTTCATGTTCGCGTTCAACGCGATGCTGGTCACCGTGCACCTGCGCCGCGGCCTGGTGGAGACCCTGCGTCAGCGGGGGGCGACTCGCGCGATGACCGTGCAGGTGCTGCTGTTCGACGCGCTGGTGCTCGGCGCGCTGGGCTCGCTGCTCGGTCTCGCGCTGGGCCAGGCGCTCTCGATCGCGGTCTTTCGCGCGAGCCCCGGCTACCTCTCGTTCGCGTTCGCGGTCGGCTCGCAGCGGATCGTGACCTGGCAGAGCGTCGCCCTGGCGGCCGGGGCGGGGCTGGGGGCGGCGTGCGTCGGCGTGCTGGTGCCGTTGCAGGGAGCGCTGGCTGGGCGCCTGCGCGCACCGTCGAGCGCCGGTAAGGACCGCGTAGGCTGCTCGACCTGCCCGCTGGACCGTGAGCTTGGCCGTGGCCGCGGGTGGCGCGGTCGGCGCGGTCGGGACCGCGCTCGGCCGCGGAAGGCGCCGCGCGTGGCGCTCGGGGCGGGCTGCCTGGCGGTCACCACGGCGATCCTGCTCGCGCGCCCGCAAGCGGCGGTCCTCGGGAGCATCGCGCTTGTCGTGGCCCTGCTGATCCTGCTGCCGCTCTGCTTCGACGCGATCCTCGCGGGCTTCGAGCGGCTCCAGCGCCCGCTCTACGCCGCCTCGACCCGCATTGCGATCGTCGAACTAAGCAACCCCTTGACCCGCATGCGCTCGCTGGCGATCGCGGCGACGGGAGCGATCGCGGTGTTCGGCAGCGTGGCGATCGAGGGCGCACGGAGCAACCTGCAGCGCGGCCTGGACGCATCGGTGCGGGCGATCGACGCCAACGCGGCGCTCTGGGTGAGCCCCCAGGGGGAAGCCGACGCATTCACGACGATCCCCTTCCATGGCCCGTCGGCGCGGGAGCTGGCCGGCCTGCACGGAGTGAGCGCGGTCGGGGTGTACCGCGGGGGCTTCCTGGATTGGGGCGACCGCCGCGTATGGGTGCTCGCGCCGCCGCGCCTGGCCCCCCACCCGGTGCCCGCTGGCCAGCTCGTCCAGGGGGGTCTTGAGCCCGCCCACTCGGCGAGCGCCGCGTTGCGCGGGAGTGGCTGGGCGGTGCTCTCGCAAGCGCTGGCGGCCGCCCACCACCTGCGGGTCGGCGAGCCCTTCACGCTGCCCTCGCGGCACCCCACCGCATTCCGGGTGGCGGCGCTGAGCACCAACCTCGGCTGGCCGCCGGGCGCGATCGTCCTCAACTCGGCTGACTACGCGCGCGCCTGGGGCAGCGCCGACGCGAGCGCCTACCAGGTCCAGATCGACAGGGGCGCCTCGCCGGGGGCGGTGCGCGAGGAGATCCAGCGGGCCCTGGGGCCGGGTACGGGGCTGCACGTGGAAACCGCCTCCCAGTGGGCGCGCCGGCACTATCGGACCACGCGCCAGGCGCTCTCGCGCCTGACCCAGATCGGCACGCTCGTGCTGATCGCCTCGGTGCTCGCGATGGCGGGCGCGATGGGCTCGATGATCTGGCAGCGCCGGCCGCAGCTGGCGTACATCAAGCGCCAGGGCTACAAGCGGGGGGTGCTGTGGCGGGCGCTGCTGTGCGAGAGCGCCCTGCTGCTTGGCACGGGGTGCCTGGTGGGGGCAGGTTTCGGGCTCTACGGCCAACTGCTGTTGAGCTATGCGCTGGCGAGCGTCACGGGCTTTCCAATCGTCTTCTCGGTGGGCGCCGTGGCGGCGGTCTCGAGCTTTGCCCTGGTGAGCGCTACCGCGGTGGCGATCCTCGCGGTTCCGGGGTATCTTGCGGTACGTGTGCGTCCGACAACTGTCAGCACCACATAAACCGAGCCCGATGCGCCTTCAAGCCGTTTGCCGCCGAGGAGCCCGACCCGGCGGCCCTCTCGTTCGTCCAGGGGCGGGCGCTGGTGCTCGCCACGACGCGCGAGCTGGTGTGGGGCCTGCGCGAGGTCTCACATGAGGTTCGCCGCTGGCGCTCGCGGGCGGGAGCGATCCCGGACGCGGCGCTGCGCGCCGATGCGCTGGGCTCGCTCGCGAGCAAGCGCGCGAGCACCGATGGCGCAGCGCTCTTCTGGACCCTTCCCGGCAGGCGCAGCCCCAACCTGCTGCGCCTGCTCGTGGCGTTCGAGGTGATGGCGGACTTCCTGGACGGCGCGAGCGAGCGGTGCGTGGGCGTGCAGGGCGCCCGTGCGAGCACCGTGAGCAGGGTTCGATTGCATCACGCTACGGCGCGCGCCCTGTCGAATGGTGTGACGGCGAGCACCGCCCCGGGGCAATGCGCGGCGGCGAGTGGTGTCCAGTTGCATCGCGCGCTCAGCGAGGCGCTGGACCCGGGGGCGCCGGTGTCGGCTTACTACCGCCGCCACCCGTGGAGCGAAGACGGCGGCTACCTGCGGGCGCTGGTCGCTGCCTGCCGGGAGCGGTGCGCGCGACTGCCCTCCTACGGACGGGTGCGCGCGCCTGCGATCCGCGCGGCGACCCTCGCGCGGGTGCTGGGCCTCAACCACGAGCCCGATCCCGGCGCGCGCGATGCGGCGCTCGGCGAGTGGGCGCGGCGGGAGGCACGTGGGTGGGGGGAGCTTGCGTGGTTCGAGTCCACCGCGGCGGCGAGCGGCTGGCTGACGGTACTGGCGCTGCTCGCGCTGGCGGCCGGGGGAGAGTTGGAGGAGCGGCGCGTGCTCGACACCTGTGCCGCGTACCTGCCGTGGATATCGCTCGCGGGCACGATGCTCGACAGCTATGCCGACCAGGCTCAGGACGCGGCGGGCGGCGAGCACAGCTACATCGCGCACTACACCTGCGCCGAGGAGGCGGTGCGGCGGGTGTGGGAGCTGGTGCGCGAGGCGGCGCTGCGGGCGCGCGCCCTGCCGGACGGGGCTCGGCACGGGGTGATCGTGGGGTGCATGGTCGCGATGTACCTCTCCAAGGACAGCGCTCGCGCGCCGGAGCTGCGTGCGAGCACGCGCCGGCTCGCTTGCGCGGGCGGCTCGCTGGCGAGACTGCTGCTGCCGGTGTTGCGCTTGTGGCGGGTGGCCTATGCACTGCGCGGCGACTAGCCGGCGCGCCCATGGACGTCGTAAGCAGGCGGCGTTCGGGCATCCAGCCTCCTCGGGTCTGACACCCCTCCACCGCTGCTTTTTGTCTGCGTGATTATCGTTTTATGAAAACAGTCTGTGTGCTCTTTAGGCACTGCCTGCGCAACGATCGGCGGCGTGAGTCCACGCAAGAGCGCGGCCCCGAGCCCCGGCGGCGAGTGGCGCGAGTCGGTTCCCCACCTGCGCGAGTCGCGCTACTCGCAGTCGTTGGAGCGCGGCCTGGCGATCCTCGAGTGCTTCACACCGGAGCGCCCGGTGTGGGGGATCGCGGATCTCGCGGAGGAGCTCGGGATGAGCCGCAGCACCACGCACCGCTACGCGCTCACGTTGACCGCGCTCGGCTACCTGGTGCAGGGCGCGCGCCGCAAGTACCGGCTGGGGCTGCGGGTCACCGAGCTGGGGCTCTCGGCGCTGAGCTCGACGAGCTTACGTGTGCACGCGCGGCCGCATCTGGAAGAGCTCGGCAGACGGGCTCCCTACACGCTCGCGATCGCGGTGCTGGACGGCCCGGAGGTGGTGTGCGTGGACCGCATCCGCGACCGGCGCCGGGGCTGGCGCCCGGTCGATAGCGGGTTGGGCGAGGGTGCGCGCCTGCCGGCGCACTGCACCGCGATGGGCAAGCTGCTCCTGGCCAGCCTGCCGGCGTGGGAGCAGCGCGAGTTGATCGCGGAATTGACTTTGGAGCGGCGGGGGCCGCGCACGATCACGAGCAAGGCCGCGCTACGCAGCGAGCTCGCCCTGACCCTCAGGGAGGGCTTGGCCAGGGGCAATGAGGAGCTCGCGCCGGAGCTGTACGAGATCGCGGCGCCGGTGCGCTCACAGACGCGCGAGGTGCTCGCGGCGGTGGGCATGGTGGCGCACCGCTCGACGATCTCCCTGGAGCAGCTCGTGGAGCACCTCGGTCCCCATCTGATATCGACCGCCGATCGCATCTCCGCGCAGATCGGCTACCGCCGGGAGGACGAGCGCGGGGGTAGTGGTTGACGAGCTCGGCGGGCGTCGTAGGGGTAGTGCCTCAGCTTGGTCGAGCCCGCAGGCCCCGCGGGATGTCATACGCATTTGGGCGAACATATACAGTTACTGGACCTCTCATAACTGCCATCTGGTTGCCACCCACAGGTCCAGTCGGGTGTATACAAGGTGACGAGCGCGGTGGGGGGTAGGGGAGAAACTCAGGCGGGGTTCTCGGCGCGGTAGTACTCGATCGCGCCGGTGGCCCGCAGGTCCGCGTCGAGGATCGCCTCGACGTCGAGTGTCACCTCGATCTCGTTGCTGACGACCACGCCGCCGCCCGGGATCTTGTCCTGCCAAGAGACGCCGAAGTCGTGGCGGTCGATGCGGGTCTTGGCCTCGAAGCCGATGCGGGTCAGCAGCCCCTTGTTCTCGTCGCCCACCCAGAACGGCGTCTTCCACTGGCCCATGTAGGTGACGTCCATGCTCACCGGACGTGTCGTTCCGCGGATGGTGAGGTCTGCCATCGCCTTGAAGGCGGTATCTCCGGTGCGCTCGACGAGCCGTCCCGTGAAGGTGATGTTGGGATGGCTCTCCACGTCGAAGAAGTCGGCGCTGCGCAGGTGGGCGTCGCGGTCGGGCTCCCCGGTCCACAGCTTGGCGGCGTCGATCTTGCCGGCGAAGGTCGCCTCCAGCGGGCGCCCCCAGTCGAGGTACAGCTTGCCGTGGACGTCCTTGAAGAGACCGTGCACCCACGTGACCATCATGTGGCGCGCGCGAAAGCCAGCCTCGGTGTGGCCGGGCTCGAACGTCCAGCTCGGCAGCGATCCTGTTGCGGGCGGTTTGTCGCTCGGCTCAGGCGTGGCCATGGTGTCGCCCTCCGGGTGTTGGTTGCTCGGGTGGAGTCCTGCTGTTGTGTGAGGATAGCTCCTCTCCCCGGGACCTACGGGCAGGTGACCATCAGCGAGAACGAGTTGTCGGCGAGGCCGGCGCCGAGGTCGTAGGTCATCACGGTGATCTTGTGTTCACCGGTCGCCGCGGCCTGCGCCGTGCTCTCGACTTCGGTTGTGTTGACCGTTACCACGACGGCGCATCCTGTCAGCACCGCTTCCCCTGCTTCATCGGACAATTCGTATTCGCCCGTGCCGTTAAGTTTTACGATGAGGTTACCCACCAGGGCGGTCCCGGTCCCACCGGATGTCACGGTCTCCACCTCCGTCAGGCCAATACCGTTCGCGCCAGTCGCACCAGTGGCGCCGGTCGCCCCAGTGGCGCCGGTTGGACCGGCTTCGCCAGTCACGCCGTTTGTGCCTGTAGCACCGGTAGCGCCAGTCGAGCCGGGTTCGCCGGTCGCACCGGTTGGCCCAGTGGTACCGGTTACACCGGATGCGCCGGTAGCGCCACCTGGGCCGGTCGCACCACTTGGGCCGGTAGCGCCGCTTGCGCCGGTCGCACCAGCAGCACCGGTCGCGCCAGTCGTACCTGTGGCTCCCACGATTCCAGGTTCGCCAGTCGCTCCGACGATCCCTGGTTCGCCGGTCGCCCCGGTTGCGCCAGTCGCACCACCGCCGGGACCGGTCGCCCCAGTTGCGCCCCGCGCGCCGGTTGCACCGGTCGCCCCGGCTGGGCCCTTTGCGCCAGTCGCACCGGCTGGACCGGTTTCACCGGCCACACCCCTGGCCCCGGTTGCGCCGGCGGCACCCGTTTCACCGGTCAACCCGTTCAGCCCGTTCAGCCCACCTGCGCCGATCGCACCGGGAGGACCAGCCGGGCCGGGAGGGCCAGTCGGGCCGCGCAAAGTGACGCTGTGATGGCCCTTTACCTTCGCCTTCGGCTGGCCCGCGGATCGAGCCTTGGCGGCGTCTGCAGGGGCAGTGGTCGTTCCCAACGCGAGCACACCGAGCAGGCCGCCGTTGAACAGGCTGCGACCCGCTCTGAGACTCCGTCGACGCACTCGGTGCATATACATATAAGTCCCTGGCGGTTCTGCTCCACCGGCTGTGTTTCTTCAAGCGCTCGACTGGAGGCCAGAACGGGCTCCCTCAAACAGGGTTGCCACCCCATTGTCGAACAAAAGCCAAGTTAGTATACATGGTACATATGATCGCCGGCCGTCCGTCAATCTGCCTGTGCATGATCGTCAGGGACGAGGTTGGCGTCCTGAAGCGCTGCTTGGACTCGTGCCGTGAGCTGATCGACCACTGGGTGATCTGCGACACCGGGTCCACCGACGGCACGCAGGATCTGATTCGCCGAGAGCTCACGGGTATTCCCGGCGAGCTTCACGAGCATAGTTGGGTGGACTTCGGCCATAACCGCAGCGAGCTGATGCGGCTGGCCCGCGGCAAGGGTGATTATCTCCTGCTCCTCGACGCCGACTGGACGGTCGAGGTCAAGCTTTCCGCGCTCGAGGGCCTGGGGGCGGACTCCTATCTGATCCGCCATGCGGGGGCGGTCGAGTTTCACAACAAGCGGCTGGTCAGCGGTCGCCTGGAGTGGCGCTACATCGGAGCGACGCACGAGTACATCGCCTGCGACGCGGAGCGCACCTGCGAGCGGTTGGAGGGATTGGTGATCCATGTGTGCTCGGTGGGCGGGTCGCGTACCGGTCGCTGGCAACGCGACGCCGAGCTGCTGGAGGCGGAAGTCGAGCGGAACCCGGCCGATGCTCGCGCCGTCTTCTACCTGGCGCAAACCTATCGCGACATCGGAGAAGAGAGCGACGACCACGCCAAGCTGAAACTGGCGCTCGACCACTACCTGCGCCGCGCGGAGATGGACGGGTGGGCGCAGGAGAGATACTTCGCCCGCTACCAGGTCGGCGTCCTCAGTGCCCGGTTGGGCGACTGGCCCAGGGCCGTCGATGCGTTCCTCGCAGCCTGGGAGCTGCGCCCTGTGCGCCTAGAGGCGGTGCACGATCTGGCGGTCGGTCTGCGCGAGCGCGGCCTGCATCGCGCCGCCCACCAGTTCACACGGCTGGCGAGCCTGCGCCCGCTGCCGGTGCCCGACGACATCCTGTTCGTGGCACCGTGGATCTATGAGTGGGGAATGCTGTTCGAGTACTCGATCACCGCGTACTGGTGTGGGGAGCTGGGCGCCTCGATCCTCGCCTGCAAGCGGCTGCTCGCGATCGAGTCGCTGCCGGAGCCTCATCGCCGTCAGACGCGCACCAACCTGCAGCACGCTCTCAATGGGAGAGTGCGCCAGGCAGTCGCGCAGCCGCCCGCGCCGCCGCGCAGACTGCCGCACACCGGAACTCCGACCAGAGGCCGTCCGGCGCCCGAGCCTCCGTCCGGCGCCTGAGCCTTAAACACCGAGGGCCCGCACTAGGCGGGCCCTCGGCTTACTCACTGTCGCTCTGTTTCCTACTTCTTGCTCTTCTTGCTGCTCTTCTTGCCCTTCTTTTTCTTCTTGCCTTTCTTGGCGGCCACGTGCGCCTTCTTGGTCTGGCTGGTGACCTTGGGCGGGCTGGGGAGCGCTCCGGGGAGCGGGGTCACCAGTGGTGTGCTGGTGGGCGCCAGCTTGGCCAGTGCTTCCACTTCTTCTTTGTGTTTCGCTACTTCCTTTTCGCGCCTTTCGTTTTCAGCCGCTATTTCTTTTTCGCGCCTTTCTTTTTCAGCGGCTTCTGCTGCTTCGCGCTTTTCGTTGCTGGCCTTGATTTCTTCAGCGGTCTTCTTTTCCGCTTCTTCTTTGGCCAGTTCTTTTTCGCTCTGCCGTTTTTCGGCTTCTGCTTCCTTTTTGGCCTGCCGTTCTTCAGCAGCCTTTTCCTTCGCGTTCTTTTCTTCTTCGGCTTTGACTTCTTTTTCGCCCTGCTTCTTTTCCGCTTCTTTCTTTTCAGCAGCCGCTTTTTCTTCCGCTGCTTTCTTTTCGGCGGCGGCTTTTTCTTCTGCTGCTGTCTTTTCCTTCGCCCCGATGTTCGTCGAGAAGTCGACGAGGTGATCGCGGACGATCTGCTCGTTTTCGTAGCGGGCGGTCAGGTCCACCGACGAGGACGTGCTGTTGACCACGTCGATCCCGGCCAGGCCCAGATCGTTGGTGGTCTCGCACAGGCGACTGCTGCCTTCGTCCTGCGGGTCCCTCACGTAGCTTCCGCTCAGGTCGACTTCCGAGCCCTTGCCCAGCAGCCCTTCCGGATCGGCCAGCCTGTTGCCGTTGGTGGGGTTGCTGAACGTGTAGAGCCCGGCTTCCTGCTGTGCATGGAAGCAGACCGTCTCGTCGACGATCGGCCGCCCATCGATGTCCTGAGCCTTGGCGACGACGATCCGCACGTTCTGTTCGTTTGGACCGGGGCCCTTCGGGAACGTGAAGAATTCCTTTTCCCAAAGCGACCTTACTTTCTTGACCACCGGCGCTTCCGAGTTCTGCGAGCCGTAGTCGACCGACTGGTACGGGTACACGACCGTGGCGGAGATCGACGATTCGCCGATGACTTCTTTGTACAGGTTCTTCAGGTCACAGCCACCGTCGGCGTTCTTGACGATCTTGCCGGCTTCTTCTTCTCCGGCTTTTTCAAGCACGGGGAGGTGGTTCAGGTAGAAGCCGTCGCCCGGCGAGTACGCCACGAGCACTTCGCCGCGCTCGTCCGTGTAGAACGTTTCATTCAACGAGCCACTCGGAGTCTGGTAGTAGATCGAGTCCTCGCCATTGGTGCGCTGCAGGCAGCCCGTCGATTCCGCGAAGCGTTCTCCGCTGGTGTGAACCGACGTCCAGAACGTATACGGTTCGGGGTGTTTGTTCAGGAACGCCGGGAAGTCCCCACCGGGGCTCGACCCGTCGATCCCCGACGCCTGGGGCTCAGGACGATCGGTGGCTGGGATGTACGCGCCGTAATACGGGTTGTACAGGTTGCCTGGTGAGGAGGCGTCGCCATTGAATTCATGGCTGTAGATCAGGGCCTTGCTTGCACCCGAGATATCGCCCACACCACCCAGGCTCGATCCGCCTTCGTTCGGCGCGAGGTGCACGTCGACGCGAATCGCGGGCATCGGCGCGTCGTCAGCGTTGAGCCTGCCATCGCTGAGGAGCGTTTCGTTGGCGGCCTCCGGATCGAACGGCCCGACGGTCGCAGTTTCGCCCGAGGTGTAGTCGTCAAACGCCGGCCGGAAGAAGTCCGCGCTCAGCGGATTGGGTCCGGATGCGTTCGGCGTCGTACCTTCGCTTGGGGTCCCGTGAATGTCCCACAGGCTCGGGTCGGTGCCCTGCGGTTCCAGTTCTTCGGAAGCGGTCGCCAGCGTTTTGGCCAGCGTTTCCCAGCTTTCGGGGAGGGTGTAGTTCGATTCGGGGAGGATGTTGTGCAGCGCCGAGCCTGCTTCGACCGGGAAGCTGCCTGTCACCTTGACCTGAACAAGCCCTTTGTCCGTGTTGGCATTGGGTTCCGAGAGCGGCGACGGTATGAGTTCACCGTTGCCCGAGGGGTCGCCCAGGTAGCTCGAGGGCACAAAGGGCACACCGCTTTCGGCGGCGACCTCTGAGAGCGTCGGCTTGTTGGTCGTCAGCCAGATCACCAGGAACTGGTGCGAGAACACGATTGTTCCCGCTGCATTCGTGACGACCCCCCTGATCCGGGCCAGACCGGGATTCAGCGA
Source organism: Solirubrobacteraceae bacterium (assembly GCA_050696515.1). Lineage (GTDB taxonomy): Bacteria > Actinomycetota > Thermoleophilia > Solirubrobacterales > Solirubrobacteraceae > Palsa-744. Next base: position 33,060 of record JBOGYA010000001.1, on the reverse strand, counting down.
CTTGTAGTCGATCTTCACGCATCCAGCGCCGATGCTTTCCTGGCTGCTGCCCACGCTCGGAGCGAAGAACGCCGAGGACCCGGGATCGGGCGCTGGGAGCTCGGCCGTTTCGGCCCGGCCGGACCAGTCCTCCAGCTGGAAATTGGCGGACTGACCGCCCGCTGTGCTGGTGTTGACGGACGGGTCGCACATCACGAGGCGCACGTGCTCACCCACCCACGCTACATACGGGATGTTGGCGCTCTGCGGGCCGTCGGCTGAGGGCCCCGGGTTCGGAGCGGCAACGGCGCCTGCCGTGAGCGTGCCGAGGGCCAGCACCGCCGCTCCTGCCGCGGAAACGAGTCCCGCGATCATTTTCCTTTTGACTTGTGGTCGCATTTGTGTGCGGCCTCCTCCTTGATGAGAGAGTGGACTGAGTGCCTTCCGACCGGAAGGACATGAGCGCCCTCCGATCACACGACAGACGTTTACGACTGGCCGATTACGGGCATAGTCGCGGCGCGCATCCTATGACCCTTGCCAGCCCTCCACAATCCTCAGGTGGGGTAGTCTTTAACCCCTGGCAAACGGGTAGGTAGGCCACCACCCCAAGCGACGTCCCTGGCGGGATCCCTAGTACTGGGGCGGAAAACATACGGCCGGGCGGAGGCGATCAGCCTGCGGTGAGTCGATCCGACTCGGTTGCGAGCTCGTCGCTGGTGGACGTATTCGAGCAGTCTGGTCGCTCTTCCTGCCGCCGGTCGATCGTCTGCATCGCCTGCACACGGTTGCGCACGCCCAGCTTGGCGTAGATCGTGCGCAGATGAAACTTGACGGTGTTGGCGGAGATCGTCAGCTGGGCGGCGATCTCCTTATTGCTCATCCCGCGAGCGAGGAGATCGAGGACCCCACGCTCGCGTGCGCTCAACGCGGCGAGCGGGACATCCTCGTGGAGCGACGCGGCCTGCCAACCGGCGGGCATCACCGCGCGGCCCTCGAGCACATGGCGGAGGGCGAGGATCATCTCCTCGACGGTGTCGGACGTGAGCACGACCCCCTCCGCCTGCTCGGCGATCGCACAGCGGACCACGGCTGGGGTGGCGACCTCGCAGAGCAGCACGATCTTTAACTCCGGGTGCGCGCGCTTGAGCTCGGCCACCGCCTCCGGGCCGGCCTCTGGGTCGTCGGTGTAGACGATCGCGGCTTGCAGGTTCAGCCTGTCTGCGCGCGACAAGGTCTCGAGCTCTTGTGAGCTCGAGTAGGAGCCCACCACACGGTTGCCGCTTTTCGTGAGCATCCACGCGAGCGCCTCGGTGGCAAGCGCGCCGCTGCCACCGACGATCGCGATCCTGGGCTCAATCGCCGCCACTGGTCATCTGGGCATACTGGTTGGCGGCCTCGACCCGATTGCGCACCCCCATCCTCGAATACAGGGCGCGGATGTGGAACTTGATCGTGTTTGGGCTGAGGTTGAGATCCCTGGCGATCTCCTCGTTGCTCCGGCCCCGGGCGATGAGGGCGAGTATCTGACGATGACGTGGGCTCAACCCCTGCGGCCGAGCGGGATGCGAGGCAACCACCTGCTGCCAGCCGGCTGGCAGCACGGTGCGCCCGGTGGCCGTGTACGCGATCGCGGCCCGGATGTCCTCAGTCGAGTAGCTCTTGAGGAGGACGCCGCTCACCCGGTGCTCGATCGCGCAGCGAATCACCTCCTCGCGGATCTCTCGGCAGAGCATCACGATCCTGGACTGCATTCGCGACGAGCTCAGCAGCTCGACGGCGCTCTGGCAGCCACCGGGATCGACCCCGTCGCAGTCGAGCATCAAGACCGCCGGCGAGCCCTCCCAGTCGGCGTCCAGGAACTGAGCGGCGGACTCGAACGTTCCCAGCACGTTGAGTCCGTCTTGCGCTGTCAGCAGGGTTGCGGTGGCTTCCCGCAGCAGACGTTGCCCGCCGATCAGCGCAAGCGTGACGGCTGGGCTGGAGCGAACGAGCGGCGATCTGGAGGGCGACCAGCCATCCCACTCGACGGGTACGCTCGCAGCGCGCGCAGCGGGCGGCGGCGTGTACGCAACGGCCTCCGAGCTCAAGGCTCTCTCTCTGCTCAGCTCGTTCGTCCCCGACGGCAGCATGTTCAATATTTCTGTAGCCCAGTGAGCCTTTGCTCGCGCGGCGTTCGCCGACGAGGTGTGCCCGAAGGCGGGATAGTATAGATCCTCGGGCTTCAGCGCAAGGCAGGAGTATTTTTTTAGTCGGAAACTATCTCTAGAAGGCATGTCCGGGTAGAGGGATGTTTGTGGTTAGGCGCTGGTCGCACGCGCCGTCATGGCATCATCGCCTCTTAGAACGGCTTTCAAAAAGACCGGCACGCCCGGATACGTCCCTGGGACGCGGCGCTGGATCGCCACGGTCCGTCTAGCCCGTGCTACCAGCACGGGCTGCACCGGCCCGCGTCGCCCAGCTTGGTCCAGGAACGTCCCGGACGCACCGTCTATTTTGAAAGACGTTCTTATGAGGAGCTTCAAGAGCTGGGATCAGGTCGAGATCGCCTACCAGGAATGGGGCGAGCGGACAGCCTTGCCGACGGTCGTGCTCCACCACGGCTTCGTCGCCGACGCCAACGCCAACTGGGTCGCCACTGGCGTCCTCGACGCGCTGCTCGCCGCCGGGCGCAGGGTGATCGCCCCCGACGCCAGAGGCCACGGCTCCTCCGAGAAGCCCCATGACCCGGCTTGCTATGGCGAGCAGCGGATGGCGCGCGACCTGGCGGTCCTGCTCGAGGTGTCCGGCGAGTCGCAGATCGACCTCGTGGGCTACTCGATGGGGGCAGTCGTCTCGCTGATCTTCGCGAGCGAGGATCAGCGGGTGCGCCGGCTCGTCGTGGGCGGCGTCGGCTCGGGTGTGATCGAGTGTGGGGGAGTCGACAGGCGCGCGGTTCCCAACGACGCGATCATCGACGCGCTACTCGTCGAGGATCCCGCGACGATCGAAAGGCCGGAGGCGGCGGCCTTCCGTATGCTGGCTGACGCTCTGGGTGCCGACCGCAAGGCGCTGGCCGCGCAGGCTTCGTCGATCTACAGGGGCGACATCGCACTGGATCGCATCTCAGCGCAAGCGCTCGTCCTGGCGGGAGAGTCCGACCCGCTCGCGATCCGACCCGAGGTCCTAAGCGAGGCGATCCCAGGAGCGACACTGCAGATCCTCTCGGGCGATCACATCGGCGCGATCGCCGACCCTCGCTTCACACAGTCCATCGTGGATTTCCTCGCCTGAGGTCTATCTCGATGGTCCTAAGCTCTGGCGATTTTCGCTTGCGGCCAGCTGGGACGCCGTCCACCGCGTCAGCGCCGCTCGGTGTCGAACATCGCAAGTGCGTGGACGCCGGCAGGGTGGGCGCGCAATTCGCGTACGACCTCGGCGGCGTAGGCGGGCAGCTCCTCGGGCTGCGGCAGCGGCACGCCGTAGCCGGCTGGCATCAGCATGGGCGCGGCCAATGCCGAGAACGTAAGGTCGGCGGCGGTGAACTCATCGCCGCACAGGTAGCGCCGGCCGTCAGCCAGGCGCTTGCCGATCGCATCGAACGTGGCTCGTACCTCAGCCTCGGATTTGACGGCCGTGGCCGGTGTGACGTCGAGGACACGCGCCACGATCGCTATCACCACGGGGTAGCCGAGCCGTAGGGTCGCTAGCTCCCAAGCGGGAACGTCGGCGCAGCCGTAAGCGAGCGCGAGATCGCGGCGCTTGCGCAACTGCTGGTACATCCAGCACCGTGAGTGCGGACCCAGCTGTGCGTTGAAGTCGACCTCGAGCAGACGCACCTCGGCAGCCCGATCGGGGTGCTCCGGGTACAGCGCGCGGCCTGGCGGGGCCTGCGTGTCGGCCCAGGCGAGGATGTCCCCAGAATCGGCCAAGACGCCCGCGGCGCACACGAGCACGGGCGCGGTGAGGCCACCGCCGGCGCGTAGCGTCGCAGCGCGGTGGATCGCCTGGATGTGAGGGCGTTCCCGATACGCCACGCCGACGCGCTCGAGTGCCCACCGCGCCTTCTCGCAGTAGTGACTGATCGGGATCGTCACGAGCACGTTGTCGGTCGTCGTTGTTCGCATGATTCCGACCAGCCTACCGCGGCGTCTCGATGAGATCCTCGCGCGCAGAAGCTCCGCCACGACCGCTCGTCTCCAAGATGGCCCGTGGCGCGGTTCGGTCAGATGCCGAACCAGCGGGTGCGGCGGCTGGAGCCGAAGCGCTCCTTCTCGGCGACCAGGGCCGCGGACGGCGCGTTGAAAGTCCCGGTTCGCGAGGGGCCCGAGAGGAAGTCGATGTCCACACTGCCGACGCGCCCCGCACCGAACTCGATGTAGCACGTGCCACGCCCGAGGTGAGGGCCCGGGGGCTCACCGCCCCGCAATCTGGCGATCACCGTCTGCGCCACGATACGCGCAGCGCCCTCGGCGAACACGCCGGCCTTCGGCACGCCCGCCGTGGCGACGTCGCCGACTGCGTACACGCCGGGGAAGCGCGTCTGGAGGGTGGCCGAGTCCACAGGCACATAGCCGTCCTCGGTCATGCCGCTGGAGATGACCACGTCGGGGGCGCGGTGCTTGGGCACGCCGAGGAACAGGTCGAACGCCAGCTCGCTGCCGTCGTCGAGGATCGCGACGCTGCGCCCCGGATCGAGCGCGCTGACACGGCGGCCGGCAAGCAGCGTGATATCGCGCGCGGCGAACTCCTCGATCAAGGCAGCGGAGGTCTCCGGCGAGGGCGGCACGGGCGTGCCCAACGGAATCACGAACGAGATCTGACAAGCGTCGCGCACCCCACGCGCGGTCAGCTCGTCATCCAGGAGCAATGCGCACTCGCTCGGTGCCGGAGGGCACTTGAACGGTGCGCCGCACACGCCGATGACGACATGCCCTTGCGAAAACGCCGGGATGATCCCAGCCAGCCGCGCGGCGCCGGCCACGGAGTAGAACTCGTTGCCGCCCTCGGCGAGACCGGGCGTGGCGTCCATGTCATAGTCGGCGCCGAGCGCGATGACGAGGACGTCGGCCTCGTGCACCCCGGCGTCTGTAGTCACACGCCGGGCCTCGGGGTCGATCGCCGTGATCGTCTCCCGCAGCACGCGCACGCCGGGCTGCGCGATCTCGCTATAGGCCAACCGAACAGCGTCCGGCGCGGCGCGGCCGAACATTACGTCGAGCTTTGAGAACCCGAACACGAACGCGTCGTTCTTGTCGATCAGCGTCACGTCGATGTCGCCGCTGAGCTCCTGCGAGAGCATCGTTGCGAGCTCCAACCCGCCAAATCCCGCCCCGAGCACGACGACACGCTCGCTCATCGGCCCGCCCACGAGTCGCCCCGCCCATGGATACACACCCTGCCCACCGTGGTCTCCCGCGGGTGGAGCGCTATGTGGCACGCCCCGGGCATGGTCGGCCCAGCCTATCATTGCCTCGACTTGCTCGAAGGTCTTCGAGCACACGGTCCTTCGGGACCTTCCAGATTCGGGCGAGCTCGAGTTCGTGCCCTGGGTCACATGGGGGAGACCGAATGGTTTACCTAGAGAAGGTTCCCGAGGCCGTGGATCGCCGCGCTGCCCAGCACGATCTCAAGCGCGATGCCGGCAACGCCAACGACGAGTGCCACTGCTACGACAACGAAGTCTTCGAGCAGCACGCCGAGCGACAGCAGCACCACGCCGAGCGACGGCAGCGTGTCGAGTCCCGTGAACGGAGGGGCGAGGAAGGCGCCGGCTGAGCCGCCGACCACGAGCAGCCCAAAGACGATGTTGCTCAGACGATGATCGAACAGGAAGCGCAGGCGGGGTCGGGAGAAGCGCTCAAGCCGACGGATCATCCTCATCAGCGCAGAAATGAAGCGCTGCTGGGTCTTGCCTGCCAGCTCGAGTTTGCGCCAGCGCTGCGGCAGCCAGATCTCCTCGCGGCCGGCTATCAACTGGAGGGCGAGCAGCACGGCGATGATCTCGAACACATGCGTCGCGCCGCCGGTCGGCAGCGGCAGCGCGGACACGCCGAGCAGAAGCACAAAGACGATCGCGAAGCTCTTCTCCTCGACCAACTCGATGAGACTGCCCAAGGTCTTGATGCCGTCGCTCCGCAGCCAGCGGTCGAGCTCGTCGCTGACTTTCCTCGGCTCTGAACTCGGCTCGTCCGCGGCAGAAGGCGAGCCAGGTGGCGTGGGATGCGACGACTGCGGCATCTTCACGTGGACGATAGTCGGCGTCGTGTGACGTCTCACCGCGCGGCGTCTCATCGATGTGAGACAGGCCCAGTCTCACTCCAGGCGCATCAGTCGGACCCGTCTTGCGTCCATGAGCGCGTTGGCCCGCTGCTCGTCGCGACCATCGCGGCGAGCTCGGTGCGGTTGGCGACGTGGAGCTTGCGGTACACGTTTGCGAGGTGCATCTTGACTGTGCTGCGCGCGATGAACAGTTGCGCGGCGATTTCCGGGTTCGTGATGCCGCTGGTGGCCAGCTGTGCCACCTTGAGCTCGGCCGGGGTGAGGCTGGCCCAGCCGGCGGCTGGACGGTCGCGCCGTCCTCGGCGCCGGCGCGCGTAGACGATCGCCTCGGCGAGCGTGATCCCCTCGCCTTCGGTCCACGCTTGCTCCCAGCAGCCGCGGCCATCTCGATCGACGACGCGTGCCCGGGCCGCATCGAGCCGGTCGATCGTCCAGGGTGCCGGCGCACAGCTCAGCGATGCGCGCGCCGACGCCGCGGCGGCTGCGAGGCGAGCGGCACGCGGCCCGTCGCTGTCATGCGCGGCGATCAGGGCGAGCTCTTCGAGCACGTCCGCTGCTTCGCGTTCGAGGCCGAGCTCGGCGTGGGTGGCCAGCGCGGCGTGCAGTCGCTCGCGTGCCGGCTTGGCTTCTTCAGCCTGGGCTGCGGCGGATCCTTGGATGAGATCCGCGAGCGCGCGGTGGCGGGGGCTGCCAGAGCGCTGTGCGATCGCTTCCAGCTCGCGGGCCTGCGCCCGCGCCTCGCTGGTATTGCCGCGCGACAGCGCGACATGGGCGAGGATCTCGCGTACGAGGGCGAGGGTGTGCAGGTGTGGCATCTCGAGCAGCCGGTGCGCCCGGACCTCGGCCGCGTCGAGCGCTCCGTGCATGTACTCCGCGACCACGAGCGCGAGCTCGATCGCGGGGACCGCCTGCAGCGCGCCCGACTCCTTGGCCCGGCGCATCGCGCTCGCGCCCTCCTCGAGGGCTTGGTCGGTGCGCCCGAGCCTCGCGAGCGCCTGGATGCGAAAGCCGACGAGCTGGAAGTAGGTCATCGACGGCCACTCTCCCTCCAGCGCGATGGCGTGATCGGCGTGCGCAAGCGCGCGCTTGGGCGAGCCGACGACGACGTGCGCCCACGCGACGATGTTCTCGGCCCACGTGCGCAGCCTTGCATGCTCGCACGCATTCGGGATCGTCAGGAACTCGTCGTAGGCGGTGCTGAGCAGGTCGAAGCGATCGCACAGCCCGCAGGAGACAGCGAGGTTCACCAGCGCGAACGCGAGTCCCAGCGGGTCGACCGCGCGTCGCGCCAGCTCCACGGCCCGTTCGGCGTTGCGCATGCCTTCGGCCAGATCCAGGCCGGTTTGGATCAGCACCATCGAAGAGAACTGCAGACACGTGGCCTGTGCGCCTGGATCCTCCACGTCGCCGAGCAGCCCGAGACCGGTTGGGTGCTCGCGATCGCCCCCGCGTAGTCCTCGCTCAGCATGCCAATCAATCCCGCCCCGCAGTGCACGACCGCACACGCGGCGGGGTCCGCGTCCTCGCCCACAGCCGACAGCACGGCCGCGCAAGCGGAGCGCGCTTCCCGGTAGTGCTCGGCGAGGACCCAGTAGCACATCAGCGAAGCGGCAATATCGAGCGCGCAGCTCGCGTCGTGCTCGACCGCGCGGTCAAGCGCCAGGCGCAGGTTCGGCCGCTCGTGATCGATCGACTCCTGTCCGCGTTCCTCCAGCAGCAACGAGTCAGCCCGCGCTGCGTAGCCTCGAAACCACCGAAGGTGCAAGTCCGCGATCGGCTCGGATTCGCCCGCGGCGGCCAGCTGTGCGGCCGCGTACTCGCCGACGGTCTCAAGGAAAGTCCAACGCCGCTCGCGACCCGCCCGCATCGGCACGATCAGTCCCTTGGCCTCCAGCGCGTCCAACATCCTCTGAACGCGCTCCGGGCTGGTCTCAGGCGCCGCGACAGCGCGTGCGGCGGGGGCGGTGAAGCCGCCGCAGAAGCGCGACAGGCGCCGTAGCAGCAGCCGCTCGGGGTCGTCAAGCAGCTGGTAGCTCCAGTCCAGCGAGGCATGCAAGGAGCTGTGGCGCCCGATTCCGTCGTCCCCGGTCGCTGCCGATAGACGACCGTGGCGGGCCAGTCCGTCCGCGATCTCGTGCGCGGAGAGCACGTCCAGGCGCGCGGCGGCCAGCTCCAAGGCGAGCGGGAGACCGTCCAGCTCGCGGCAGATCTTCGCGACGGCTCCGGCGACCGCGGGCGTGAGCGCGAACCTTGGGTTGCTCCGGGCGGCGCGATCGACGAACAGCCGCGCGGCGTCCGAGCGGACGACCGCGCCAACACCGCCCGCCGGGCCGGGCACGGACAGCGGGCGCAGCACGAGCACTCTCTCTGCGGGGACCGCGAGCGGCTCCCTGCTCGTCGCCAGCACCCGAAGCTCCGCGCCAGCGCCCAGCAGTTCCCCGGTCAGCGCCCCGACGGGGGCGAGGAGGTGCTCGCAGTTGTCGAGGACGAGCAGCACGCTCCGCTGTGCGACGAACTCGAGCAGCACCTGGGTCGGGGTGCTTCCGAATCGCTCGCGCACCCCGGCCGCGGCCAGCAAGGCGTCCACGAGCTGCTGCTCGTCGGCGATGCTCGACAGCTCAGCGACCGCGCACGCGGGCGGCTGCTGCTTGCGCGCGACACGATCGGCCAGCTCGAGCGCCAGGCGTGTCTTGCCGCAGCCGCCGGCTCCGGTCACCGTCACGAGCCGGCTGCACGTGAGATCGGCTTCCAGCTTGGCAAGCTCAGACTCCCGGCCGATGAGCGCGCCCTCGCTCCCCATGATCGAAGATGGTTACAGACTCCGTCCGCTCAAGACTGGCCAGGTGGCGGTGGTTTCGGCGAGCGGTGTCTGTGACTCTCGCCGCTAGGAGACAACTGCGAAACCCGACTTTCTGGCTCAACCGAGCCAAATCGGAGGGGTCCTCAAACCGCCTGATCCCTCAAGATCGACAGCCGTTTACCCCATTAGGTCCTTTGTCTGCATCGCGGCTTGATTGGCTGCGAAACGACCGGCGAAACTAGATAGTTGCTTCTACAATTAGTCCCAGATAGCGAGAGAAGCCGGTTGATGGCCCTCTGCGCTATCCGGGATGCGGATGGTTCCCGAGCTGGCTTTTCACCCCACGCTCGCAGATTTCGATTCTCTGGCATTCCATCCTGATTGAGACCCGGTCGGCGAAACTACGAACGTTTGTTCGTAGTGCTTCGGGTTCGCCGTACAACCGCAAAATCTGGATGGCCCAGGATGCGGGCCTCAGTCTCTCGGTCGATGACGTAGCGCTCGTTCCAAGCATGGCCTGGGACGAGGCCCGGATTCGCTCGTAGAAGATCACGGAGCGATAGACCTACTCGGCCGTGCTTGCGGGCCATCTCCGCAGCACTTCTCATTGGATAGCCGGTCATCGGAGAGCCTTCGGCATGGCCACAGGATAGGCCCTTCAAGACCGCTCTGGGCGAACGCTCATAAGTAGAGCCCTGGCTCACGTATGCAGCGTGGCCAGGGCGTGACGCCTCCGTAGCTCAATGGAGCAGAGCGCCCCTCTGACTGAGGGGGAGATTGTGGGTCCGAATCCCACCGGGGGCATCATGTTTGTCGAGCACTACCCCACACTCCAGGGAGGAATCTATTCCCCTGCGTCGAATAGCGCACCAAATCTAAAAAGCGCTCCCCGCGAGATTGGCGTCTCCGGGGAGCAGGATCACGGAGGTGTTGGCTCCATGACCGCGACAAGCATAGCGCTCCGCTGTGCGGAGACAGTCTCACTTATTCTCGACTCTATTGAGATCTCTGATCTTATAGAGCAAATAGAGTTCCTTCGCTGGACAGGGCGTCCGGGCTACTCAACAAGGACGTTGATGGGCATCGCCCTCGCAAAGTCTCTGTATGCGATTCCGACATGGACTCGCACGTTGGCGCTGGTGAAGGATCATGCCGGGCTGCGTGCTGCTATCGGCTGCGTCAATGACCGAGACGTACCAAGCATCGATGCCGTATACAGATTCACCAAGAAGTTGAGCTTGTACGAGGGGCAGCGTCAAGCTTGCATCGACTCTGTTCTCAATGCTCTCGGCTCAAAGAACCCTCACATGGGCGAGAACATTGCCATCGACGGATCATCGATACCGGCATATGCCAACGGTCAGCGGTTCAAGTCTAAGGGTGGCCGTGAACGCAAGCCGGAAGAGTACAGCGACCCTGATGCTTCCTGGGGACACCGCTCTGCCATCTCCACACAGAAGGGTGGGAGATTCTATGGTTACAAGCTCCACATGGCCGTAGATGCTGCTACAGACCTTCCTCTGGCCTGGACAGTGGAGACCGCCAAGGACTCAGAGGCGAAGTTTGCTCTCTCGCTCCTGGAGGAAGTAAGGGAGCGAGGGTTCAGCGTCCACACCGCTGCGATGGACAAGGGATACGACAGCGGAGCGATCTACGAAGGCTGCGAGGAGCACGACGTGCGACCCATCATCCCGTTGAGGGAAACCGCTGGGGTAAAGAAAGGAGACCACAATCCTCCAAGATGCAAGCACGGCGTCTGGCAGTTCGCGGGAGCCGACTACAAACGTGGGGCAAGCAAGTGGCGTTGTCCGACCGGCCAATGCTCACCCGCTTCGGTCTGGAAGAAGGCCGATAGGTTGTTCCCGCTCGTTCCTCGATACACAAAGCGTTGGAAGAAGCTCTACTGCGGTAGGGCCTCGGTCGAGCGTGAGTTTGGAAGGCTCAAGAATGAATGGGGGCTAACTCCACTGAGAGTCCGAAGGATCGAGCGAGTGAAGCTCCACGCCGATCTGACGATTCTCACCAAGCTGTGCTATGAGTTGGCAAAGACTCGTAACTCACGGATTTTGTAGGTGACTTGATATCATGCCCATCAGTGGAGGATCGGATTTGGGTGACCCTCCACTGATGGGCTCAACGTGGACGTGATGCTGACCTGAGAAGTTGGCGTCGGCGGTTCAATTCTCGCCTGAGTCCATATCTATTCTTGTTGGCTGGGGACTGCGTTTTCGTATTCATATCGCTTTGTTGCTTGTCCGGCAGGCGATTCTTCTGCTTTCTCTTCAAGCGCTCGCTCTTCCCCACTTGCTTTTTCCTGCTCTTCTTCGGCCGCTTTATTGCGTTGTTCGGCTTCGCGGTGGCGCTGATTTTCTTCGGGCGTGTGTTCAGCTTCTTCGGCGTTGCTCCGTTCAAACGTTTGCTGTTTAGCCTCGATTTCCTTCGCCTGTTCGATGCCTCTGGCGCGGGCTCGTTCCTGTTCGGGCGTGCGAGTCGTCGGTGACGTTGACTGACCGCCACTTGATCCGCTTCCGCAACCGGCTACGCCTCCGACGAGGACCAACGTCAGCGCGAGTGTCATTGACCGTCTCATGACTCGCCCATCGACCCGACCGGGAAGAACCTTGCTTATGGCTAATCAGCCATAGACGTATGGCCGATTGGCCTCAAGGCTCTGAGCATGGAACCTCTACAAGCCTTTGCGGCCAATGTTCGTCGGCTGCGCCATGAGCGCGGCCTGACTCAGGAGCGTTTGGCGGAGCAAGCGGACTTGCATCTAACGGACATAGCTCGCATCGAGACGTTGCGCCGCGATCCGGGCGTCAAGGTCGTGGCGAAGATCGCCTGCGGGCTTGGCTGCCCGGCCAGCGAGTTGTTCGAGGGCGTCGAGCACAAGTCCTAAACTTTCCGGCGTCCCCTCTACCAAGAGAAAGGAGGGCAGATCCTTGCAAGCCCTCTTGAGGATGCCGGAAAACCCTCGAAGCGAGGGATAACCACGCCCTACGGCTCCCCGCCGCAGGTCGAGCAGGACCCTGGGGAATTGGGAAACGACGTGGTAGTGCGGCAAGGCGCGTAGCGCAGTCAAGTAGGAAGGAAGCAACGGGTCGTCGTGTGGTCTGCTCGCCTTGGCGACTCGCTTCCCTGGACTTTGTCTCCTCGAATCTACTTGAGGAAGGGGCCATCGACTGGTGGGCGTGCCAAGTGCGACGCCGTACCGGAGCCCCTTCCTCAAGTCTTGGGCTCAAAGAGCCCGAGTTTCGCAGGGGGTTTCGCAGAACCCTCCTAGTGACCCCACGGCCCGCGGAGACGAGCAGGCGATGATCGAGCTTCAGCTGCTCGCGGCGCTCGGCGCGCTGCACCGGAAGGGTGAGCGCATCCTGGCTCGCCGGCCACGACGCCTTCACCCCTCGCCGGTGCTGGCAGCCGTTGGCGGGCTCGCTGTTGGATGGCTGGCGCGTGGGTTGACCCCGGGGAGAGCGAAATGAGCGCGGCCCGCTCGATTCGCGATCTGCCGGGGCCGCGCGGGCTGCCGCTGCTGGGCAACCTGCATCAGACGTGGCGGCTTGGTCAGGCGCACCTCGTGGTCGAGGAGTGGTGCGATCGCTACGGGCCGATCTTCAAGTTCCGCGTGGGACGGCGGCTGATGGTCGCGGTCAGCGATGTGGATGAGATCAACCGGATCTTGCGGGAGCGTCCGAAGGGCTATCGCCGCTGGCGGGAGATCGAGTCGGGGTTCGCGGAAATCGGCTTTCCCGGGGTGTTCTCGGTCGAGGGGGAGGACTGGCGCCGTTCGCGCCGCCTCGCTGTCACCGCCCTGAACTCAAACCATCTGCACCGCCACTTTCACGTGGTCCGCACCGCGACCGAACGCCTGTATCGGCGGCTGGGGCAGGCGGCACGCGAGGGGCGCTCGTTCGATATCTCCCAGGAGTTCACCTCCTACTCGGTGGACATCACCTCGACGCTTGCGTTCGGTCACGACCTGAACACGCTCGAGCGCGGCGAGAGCGAGCTGCAGCGGCACATAGCGCGCACCTTCAACATGCTCAACTTCAGGCTGTTCTTCCCGATCCCGTACTGGCGCTGGTTGCGGCTGCCGCCCGACCGCGCCCTAGATCGTTCCGTGGTCGAGCTCAACCGCGCGGTTGCCGCGTTCGTCGACCAGGCCCGCGCGCGGATGAGAGAGCGCCCGGAGCTATTCGAGGAGCCGGAGAACTTTCTGGAGGCGATGCTCGCCACCCAGCGCGAAGACGATAGCTTCACCGACCAGGAGATCGTCGGCAACACGTTCGCGCTGCTGATCGCCGGCGAGGACACCACGGCGCACACGATGGCGTGGACGAGTTGGTTTCTCGCGCAGCGCCCGGACATCCAGGCGCGCTGGGCAGAGGAGGCCGCCGTCCTCTTGGACCGAGAGCGCTTCCCCACAGATCACGAGCTGATCGCGCGGTTCTCCTACGGCGAGGCGGTGCTCAGGGAGTCGATGCGACTGAAGTCGGTAGCGAACGGGATCACCGTGGAACCGCTGGCCGACACGACGGTTTGCGACACGCACATACCGGCCGGCACACGCCTGATACTCGAGACCCGCTACGCCGGCCGGCGCGCGAGCGGCGCCGACTACGAACCCGCACGGTGGCTCGACGACGAGCACGCGACTCCGGATCAAAAGACGTTCCTGTCTTTCGGCGCCGGCCCAAGGTTCTGCCCAGGGCGCAACCTCGCGTTGCTGGAGTCTAAGAGCGCGATGGCGATGATCGCCCGAAACTTCGAGATGGAGCTCGACGAGAGCGCCGGGCCTGTACGGGAGCGCCTGAGCTTCACGATGATCCCCGCGGGCCTGCGGGTGCGGCTGCGCGAGCGCGTCGCCACACCACCGACGGCGCTGTCGCTGGGCGAAGAGGTGGAAATGGGAGCATGACGCAGGCCGCGCCGGCGTCAGCGGACCATGAGCCGATGGAGCATCGAGCTTCTCGCCCGGCGTTCGCCGGCTGAGGGAAGGCGCGAATCGTGCTCTCCTGATGGCATGGGTGCGGTCCTCAGTAGTTGCTGCTAGCCTCTATTTATACGGTATCGTATATATCGAGGTCCCGAATGAGGCTCCCTGACACCGCGCACACCTCACGCCACTGGCGAATCCACGAACTCACGGCCGAGTTCCGGCTCGAGGACGTGTGGGGGACATCTGTGGTGAGCGTTCCCGATGATTTCCCTGCGGTGGCGGAGCTGATTGCGTCGTTCGACCCCTCCCAAAGCTCCTCCCGCGCCGCTCGCATGCTGTTCGCGATGCGCTGGAAGATCGGGGCATTGCTCGGCTGGGATGGTCCGGACACCGGCGTTGGCACGAGGGTGCAGACGCTCCACGATCGGTTGCCGGCGGATCTGCGCGAGCACCCAGGCCCGGAGTTCGACGCACTTCCTTTCACGTCGCTGTACCTGCTCGACGATGAGTTTGCGGCGGAGATCGCCAACGAGACCATGCACGGCGTCATGCACATCGGCCTCGTCGCAGACGGCACCGGCGGCTACCGCTGTCAGATGGCCGTTCTCGTCAGGCCAAACGGACTGTTCGGGACCGCATACATGGCCGCGATCAAGCCGTTCCGGTACCTGATCTACCCCCCGCTGCTGCGCGAGATGGAGAGCGTCTGGCGAGAGCGCGTTCGCGAGCGCGCCCCAACAGAGACCCCGCCCACGTGAAGCACGCGACCCTGGAACCGATGAGGCGATGACGCACCTGCGCCTGCTTCGAGCTCCGGCCCGGCTAGGGCAGGATCTCGACGTACCCGTCGGTTCCATGCACGCGGATCCGCTGCCCATCCCGGATCAGCCGGGTAGCATGCTCCACCCCCACGACGGCCGGCAAGCCGTACTCCCGTGCGATCACCGCGCCATGGGTCATCAGGCCCCCGACCTCCGTCACCAGGCCCTTGATCGCGACGAACAGGGGCGCCCAGCTGGGATCCGTGTAGGCCGTGACCAGGATGTCGCCCGCTTGCAGATCGGCCTCATCCATGTCCAGGATGACGCGGGCGCGGCCCTCGATGGTCCCGGCGGAAACCGGTAGGCCGACCAGCGCGCCGGCCGGCAGACCGTCGCGTCGGTAGGACCCGGCGATGACCTCGCCATCTGAGGTGAGCACCCGGGGCGGCGTGAGCGCTTGGTAGGAGGAGAACGCGTCCTTGCGCCGGCTGATGAGCTGGTCATCCACCTGGTTCGTGCGCGCGAGCACGTGGAGCTCCTGGAAGGTGAGGTAGAAGATGTCTTCCTGCTCTGCAAGCACGTGGGTCTGCACCAGGCGCTCGGCCTCCTCCAGCAAGGCTTGCTTGTAGACGAAGTAGCGGCTGACCATGCCGTACTTCGGATACTCCCGATACCCGATGAAGGTCCGGACGCGGTCGATCATCCGCTTGGCCTCTGCGGCTTTCCGCTCTCCGTCCGGCAAGGCCCGCAAGCGCCCCAGCAGCTCCTGCTCCTGCTTCCACGCCTCCCGCCGCCCTTGCTCGAAGCGGCGCTCGCCGGCGCCCGGCTCAAAGTTCTCGATGTTGCCGAGGATCATGGGCACGAGCGTGGTGGGTCGCTCGCTCCAGCGCGGCCTGGAGATGTCGATCTCGCCGACGCAGCGCATGCCGTACTTGTCGAGGTAGGCCCGGATGGCGTCTCGCGCTTGCAGCCCGCCCGCGAGCTTGGCCAGCTCGTCCAGGAAGCCCTCGTCCTCGACGTGTCGCAGAAAAGCCACCACATCCGGATGCGGGCGGATCACATCCGCGACGGTCAGGAGCGCCAGCCCCATCTCCGACGTTACGTTGTGGGGGACGGACTGTGTGAGCGTGTCGGCCGCGTTCTTCTCGCCCAGCCACTCCTGCAGCCGCTCGTTGAGCCACCACGTCGCTTCCATCGCTGTCATGAACACCTGGTGGCTTTGCGGATCGAACAGGATCCGCTTCAGCTCCTGGATGTCCGCCAGGATGAAGTCGAACAGCGCCGATCCGGACAACGTCGCGATGTCGCGCTTGCAGGCGGCGATGGAAGCTTGGCTGCGCTCGATCAGCTCGGTGACGATGGCTGGATCGGCCTCGATTGGGGCTGGCGCGCCGCCAGGGGCCGGCTCGCCGGGGCTGGTGGGGTCTTCATCCGGGAGCGACGGGATGAAGTCGCCGCGTTCGAGGATGGTCTGCAGCGCGTCCCGGATCAGCGGGTCGGACCTCCCCAGGGCCTCGAGGAGGCCGGCGCGGCTCGCTGGCGACGCCAGGCCCTGGGTGACGTCGACGAACAGCCTCCCGCCGGCCTCGTACATCGGCCGGAGGGCCGTCAGCTGCCACAGGGAGATCCCCAGGGGCTTCATGGCGTCGGTCATCATCTGCTGATGGCCGACCGAGACGTAGACGTAGTTGGCTCGGTCGCCGACCTCCGGGATGGGGAACAGCGTGGTGATCGCCCGGCTCTGGACGATCTGAAAGCCGCCATCGACCAGGCACCACTCGATGTCCTGGGGGCGCCCGAAGTGCGCCTCGATCCGCCGGCCTAGCTGCGCGAGCTGCACGACCTGCGCATCCGTCAGCGCTGGCTGCTCCTGGCGCTCCGGGTCGATGGCCTGTTCCTGCGTCCCGCCAGCCGGCAGGGCGTGGATGGCGAGCTGCTTGGTGGCGAGGGCCTTGGCGACGATGTCGCCGTCCCGCACCTTGTAGATGTCCGCGTTCACCAGGCCTGAGACCAGAGCCTCGCCGAGGCCGAAGCTGGCCTCCACGGAGGCGACCTTCCGGCTGGACGTGATGGGGTCGGCCGTGAACAGGATGCCGGCCGCATGCGGGAAGACCATCTGCTGCACGACCACGGCCATTTGGACCTTACGGTGGTCGAAGCCGTTCCGCAGGCGGTAGGTCACGGCCCGCTCGGTGAAAAGCGAGGCCCAGCACCGGCTGACGTGCCGGAGGATCACCGCCGGGCCCGCGACGTTCAGGTACGTGTCGTGCTGGCCCGCGAAGGATGCCCTCGGCAAGTCCTCCGCCGTCGCGCTCGATCGGACGGCGTAGGCGGTTTGCTCGCCGAGCCGGGCGAGCGGGCGCGTGATCGCCGACGCGAGATCCTCAGGGATGGCGATCCCTTCGAGGGCCCGGCGGATCTCCGCGCTGAGCGCGCGGATCGCCTTCCGGTCGTCCGGCTTCAGGCGCGAGCACCGATCGAGCCGATCGTCGATCGACGGGGCTTGCGCCAGGATCCGCTGGAAGGCATCCGTCGTCACGCAAAAGCCAGCCGGCACACAGATGCCTTCGATCCGCGAAAGCTCCCCCAGCAGCGCGCCCTTGCCGCCAACGACCGCAACCTGGGTCTGGTCGATCTCCTGGAAATCCAACACGTAGCAGCCCATCCGCTCACCTCCCGTGGAGTTGACCCGGTCAGCTCCACTCCTGGTCTTTGGTTTCAGCGTGGGCGATTATGCGGCACGAATCAGGGCCTCATGAGAGCCCCTTGTTTGGTATAAATTGGAGGTGGAGAGGCTGCGGCTGGGGCCGTCGTTCCGCTACCGTCGTGCGCATGGCAATTCAACGCATGGATCACGTAGGCATCGTGGTCGACGACCTCGCGGCCGCGACGGCGTTCTTCGTCGAGCTCGGACTCAAGCTGCAGGGCGAGAGACCGGTCGAGGGCGGTTGGGTGGACCGCGTGGTGGGCCTCGAGGGCGTCCGGGCGGAGATCGCGATGTTGGAGACCCCGGACGGCCACGGACGGCTCGAGCTGGCGAAGTTTCACGCCCCGTCGGGCCGGGGCGGCGGCCGGCACGCGCCGGCGAACGCCCCGGGCATCCGCCATGTTGCATTCGCAGTTGACGACATCGACGCCGTCGTCGCTAGCTTGCGAGCCCGCGGCGCGGAGCTCGTTGGCGAGGTAGAGCGCTACAAAGACAGCTATCGGCTCTGCTACGTCCGCGGCCCGGAGGGGATCATCGTCGAGCTGGCGGAGCGGATCGGCTGAGGGCTCCATAGCTGCGGCGGACGAATGGGAGACCGAGATCGGATGGCCGATCTTCCGTGCTGACGCCCGCGCTTGAAACGCCGTCGTCAGCTCGCGTGCCGTGTTAGCCCTCGCGCTCGTCGATGAGCTCGGTGATCATGCGAGCCAGGGGTGCATCTCGGACCAGCCGTGCAGCAGATTGAACCCGTAGAATCGCGGCCATGCCGTTCACGCTCAGGAACCTCAGAGAGGATCTGGCGGACGTCGGGTCCAACTTCGACGGCGCGCCGGACCTGGAGTTCCGTCTCGGGAGTAAGGCGCTCGAGCTCGAGCAGTCCGGCCTGAGCTATCAGCGCATCCCGCCCGACTACCGGTTCCCGTACGGCCACACGCACAAGGAGCAGGAGGAGGTGTTCGTGGTCGTGGGTGGGAGCGGGCGGATGAAGCTCGACGACGAGATCGTCGAGGTCAAGAAGTGGGACGTCGTGCGCGTTCCGCCCGGTACATGGCGAGGGTACGAGGCCGGGCCGGAGGGCCTCGAGATCCTCGTCTTCGGCGCGCCCAACCTCGGCGAGAACCCGCGGGAAGACGTGGAGGGTCAGCGAGACTGGTGGGCTGACTGAGCGTCCCTCGGTGGATGATCAGACGCCGTGTCCGCAACTGTTCTCGATACTTCGATGTCCCGGTCCAAGCGGCCGATACTCAGGAGGGGCAATGAGCAAGCTCAGGTGTCACATCTCGATCTCGGCGGACGGATTCGTCGCCGGCCCGAACCAGAGCGAGGAGAACCCGCTCGGCGAGGGTGGAGAGCGACTGCATGGCTGGGCCTTTTCGCTGGCCGCTTGGCGCAAGTCGCATGACAGGCAGGGCGGCGAGGTGAACGAGAGCACGCGGATCATGGAGGAGACGCTCGAAAACGTCGGGGCCGGCGTGATGGGCCGCAACATGTTCGGGCCTGTGGGCGGCGGGGACTGGGCAGATGGGCAGTGGAAGGGTTGGTGGGGAGACGACCCGCCGTACCACAACGACGTGTTCATCCTCACACATCACTCGCGCGAGCCGGTCGAGATGGAAGGGGGCACGACGTTCTACTTCGTTACCGACGGGCTCGAGCGAGCGCTGGAGTGGGCGAAGGAGTCCGCGGACGGCCAGGACGTCCGGCTCTGGGGTGGCGCCCAGGTGATTCAGCAGTATCTGGCGGCGGGGCTCCTGGACGAGCTCGAGCTCCACATCGTTCCGGTGCTGCTCGGGGACGGCGCTCGCCTCTTCGACAACCTCGGGGGCGCCGAGATCGAGCTTGAGCAGGTCCGGGCGGTCGAGGCGCCTGGCGTCACGCACCTCAAGTACAGGGTGATGGCATGAGCTCGCGGCGAGCGGCTTTCAGATCGGCGAGCTGCGTCGGACGCGCGAGCGGGTCAACATCGGTGCTGAGAGCGGGCATCAACAGGCCTCTTCGACGCCGTTTTCTCGCTCTGTGCGCTTCGAACCAAACACACCTGATGTAGCGCCGGTAGGGCAGAGCGGCCTTGCGGGCGGGATCTCTCAGGGGATTCGGTCCGCGGTCGCGCTGATCGCGCTTAGACGCGGGTTTCTAAGGCTTGATGGCGTAAGCGCCGATTACGATCGGCCACATGACGATTGGTTCGATCGCGCCGGCGTCATCACGCAGGCGCTCGGCAAGTGTGTTGGCCTCTAGCTCCTGCTCGGTTGCTACTTCGCTGGCAATGATCGCGGGCGACATGCTGCGGATCAGGCCCACAAGCGTCTCGACCGCATCCTCGCCGGTGGCGATGGCGACGTGGGTGTCGAGCTCCGGGCTCGGTAGCAGCCCGGCCTGTGCGAGGGTCTCCTGGAGCCGCAGGCCCATGTCGGGCTGCGTGCCGAGGCCGCCGAATGCGGCGTACACCCACCGGCATGCCGTTTCGAACGCGGTCGTCCGCGGCCAGCAAATCCGCTCAGCCGGGAGGTCGAGCTGCATCGACATCTCCGCGAAGGCCGCCACACCTCCCGATCGCAGGTGGCGCGCGCCGGCGCTCACTGCTGCTGCAGGGTCGGACTGGTACATCAGCACCATTCGTCCGACGAGCGCGTCGAACGGGCCACCGTCGAGCTCGACGTCGCGGAAGTCACCGTGGATGAACTCGACGTTCGCGGTCTCGGCTTCGGTCGCTCTCGCCCGCGCGGTCGCGATGGCGTCCCAATCGCGCTCGATGGCGATGACGCTACCGTCACGGCCGACCAGCTCAGAGACCAGAAAACTGACGTCGCCCGGGCCGCAGCCGACGTCGAGCACCCGCATCCCAGACTTGATCCCCGCGCGTTTCAGCAAGCGGCGGGTGAACGGCGCAAACCGCTCGGCCTGGCGACGCAGTCGCTCGTGCTCGTGGTCGCTGGAGGCGCTGAGCGCATAACCGGGATCCTCGACCTCCGCACGCTGCTCGATGGTTTCGTGCTCACCCACTGCGTCCCCCACTCGGCCGCTGACTCAAGCCCAGAGCAATCGCCGGTGCGTCGCTCCGGAATACGCGGTGCATTCAACCAGACCGGCGCGCTTCGGGGACGTTGACCCTCACGCGTATCGCCTACCGCGCTGACCGGGCGCCTCATGCGTAGAGCGCCTCGATCTCGGCGGCGTACTTCGTCTCGATCTGCGCTCGGCGCAGCTTGAGGGTCTCCGTCAGCTCGGCGCCGGGGAGCCACGGCTGCGCGAGGATGGTGTGCGCCTCGACCCGCTCGAGCGGGGGGAGAGCCGCGTTGACCGTCTCGATCGCCGCGGCGACGGTCGCGCACGAGCCCGGCTCTGTCGCAGCGTGGGCGAGACTGCCGGTGTCGATGGACAGCAGCAGAGCGACCAAGAGTGCCGCATGGGCGGACGCCGCGTGGAGCGGTCCGGCGCCGCCGCCCGACCGGCGGGCGCTGATCGATTTGGTCCGCGGCGTCAGCGAAAACGATGGCGGGTGTGGCTGAACGTCCCCTTGCCGAACGCGAGCACCTTCGCCGGCGCGACGGCGTACACGAGCGCGACGCCGTGGCCGGGATGGCGGAATCCGCCTTCACCGACCTCGTATGTCCAGCGGCCGTCCCACTTCCGCGCCCATGCGTCCGCGAGCTCGTGCAGGCGGCGTTCGTCGCTCACCGGCTGCGCGCGACCCTCGACCACGATGTCCACGCCGTCTTGCCAGTCGTTGGCGCCGGTCGTCAGCACGACGTGCGGGTTGGACGCGAGGTTGCGCGCCTTCTGCTCGGTCGGCCCAGTGCAGAAATGCAGCGCGTCGTCGAGCCACACGGCGACCAGCGGCGTGACGTGCGGGCGCCCGTCTGTGCGGACGGTCGAGATCCAGAACAGCTCGGCCGCCTCGAGCGCACGGCGCGTGTCCTCCCAGCTGATCGGAGACGCGTCCGGGGCGCTGAACCGGTCGTCCAGCTCGGTCGTCGGTGTGCTCATCGCATGCTCCTCGCGTGATAGGTGTCGGCGACGATCTCGGCGCAGCAGTTCCTCGACCGGGAGCTCCAAGTGCTCGGGTTCGCTCTGGCTCGCAGGATGTGTCGACACGGCCCTTGAAGTGTAGGGAGCGTCGCCACTGGTGTCGTCCTGCGGCGTCTCATCGCGCGGGGCAGCCGTCAGCTCTGGGGCTGACTGAATTCGACCGTCTCAGGGCACCCTGAGCCCGCGGGCATGATCGCGGAGCACGTCCGGTACTCCACGTCCTTGGTGAAGGGCCCCTTGTAGCCCTGCGCTCCGTCGATCTTCCGCGGCCGGTACGGATAGCCGCAGTTGTAGAAGCCCATTTGGCCTGTGCAGACCCAGTAGCGGCCGTTGATGCGCATGGCGCCGCCATCCCAGCCCGGCCCGAAATCGATCACGTGGGTGTGAGGACTGTCGCTCGCTGTAACCACGTTGCGCGCCACGGCGCACGACATGTGCCAGGGGTACAGTGCACTCCTGCCATAGGTGGCGTTTACATAGCCGCAGCGCGTGATCTTTACCGACTTTGGCGATTCCGCGTATGCACTGACCCCGAGCAGGGTCGCGCCCAACAACGTGCACACGACTAGTCTGGCCCTGCGCTGACGCAGCACCCCGGCCCGCACGGCGTTTCTTTCGCGCATACGACTCCTGTCACTCGGACGTTCGCTGGTCCTTGGAACATGCTAGGCCGGGCTGCATCTCTGCGACTCAGCCTCGCCGGACTGGAAGCATACTTCCCCGACTGCGGCGTCCCACCGATGCGCGAGGACGGCGAGCACCTAGCGCAGGGCGGCCTCCAGGCAGATCGCGCAGTAGGACGCGCGGCGAAAGGCGCCGGTGCGGCGTCCCACCGATCTGAGACAGTCCAATCTCATTCATGTGAGACCGTCGGCGGCTCATCCATCTGAGACCGTCCGAGCGATTCGCTGCACGGTCTCGGGGCGGGCGAGAGCAGGTGCGGCTCGACGCGGTAGGGTCTCGTCGTGAGCGCTGGGAGACCGTCGGCAGCCCGCTGTCAGGCGAGCGCCCAGGGGAGGGTGAGGAGGTGGCCAGCGGCATCCCGCGTTACGCGGCCAACGTGCCGCTCGCGGGCATGGAGGGCGACGTCGAGGCGATGGCGATGTACGCCGGCCAAAGCGTGGGTGCGATTACCGCAGTGGAGCCGGCGGCAGCGATCGTCGAGCGCTTCGCCGCCGCGCTGCGCAACGGATAGCCTTTTGGAAGAGAGTAATGGCTGACACCACCTGCCACATGTCGATCTCCCTCGATGGCTTCGTCGCCGGGCCAGATCAAAGCCGCGCAAACCCGCTCGGCAAGCGGGGCCGTGAGCTTCACGGCTGGCACCTTGGCGACGAGCGCGCGAACGAGGCGGACGCCACCGCCGAGCGCCGTTTGCTGCGTCCCCGCGGCGCCTACGTCATGGGCCGCAACATGTTTGGCCCGATCCGCGGCGAGTGGTACGAGGAGTGGTCGGGCTGGTGGGGGCCCGAGCCGCCCTACCACGCGCCCGTGTTCGTCCTAACCCATCACACTCACGCGCCGATCGAGATGGAGGGCGGGACGACGTTTCACTTCGTCACCGATGGATTCGACGCCGCCTACGCCCAGGCCCGCGAGACTGCCGGCGCAGACGGCATCGACATCGCGGGCGGCGCCTCGACCGTCCGCCAAGCGCTGCTGGCGGGCGTCATCGACGAGCTCTGGCTCGACATCGTCCCCGTTCTACTCGGGTCCGGCGAGGGGATATTCACCGGCGTCGCCGAGTTCGATTTCGAGCCCGACGAGGTCCTTCATTCCCCACTGGCGACGCACATCTGCTACCGCCGGGCGGGATGAGATGGATACACGAACCCGTCTCACATGAGCGAGCTTACGGGCGCCGAACGCGGATCGGCCCGACATGTGGCACTTCGCTTGGCCTGCGAGCTCGGCGATGCGAGACAGCCCAATCTCAGCCATGTGGGACCACGGGCGTCTCACCCATGTAAGACAGGCGTAGCGCTATTGGGCCAGCGTCGGTTGGCTTCCGCCGTCAGGCTTGTGAGCCGGCGTCTGGTGTCGCTCCGCCGAATCCCACCTCGTTGCCGTCGGGATCGCGGTAGATCGCCTTGCGTACGCCGCCCGAGTACGTCTCGATCTCATCGGGCTCAAGCCCGCGCACAGCGATCGCGGCTAGGTGAGCATCGAGATCGTCGAGGAACATCGTCACCACCGAGTTGCCTGCGCCATCGGCGTGCTCGACGACGTAGACCGACCGGTTCTCGGCAAGCGTCCACACCGCCTCAGTAGCGTGGGGGAAGAACGCCGGATCGCCCAGCAACCGCTCGTACTACGGTCGGGCCGCTTGGAAGTCCCGCACGCGCAGACCCGCAAAGAGGTGCAACGACATCGCCGCGAGTCTAGGTCGTGCCGCCGCGAAGGCAGCGCACCCGAATATGAGCTCGCCGAAGCGTGCGCCTGGGATCCTGCGCATCAGGTGGGCAGGACCAAACCGTCGGAGGGGAGGGCTACGCGAATAGCGGCACCACAGGCCAGGGCTCATTCTGCCGAGTTCAAAAACCTCTCCAGCTCGTGTGCGAAGGCTGGCGCCGCGGCGACGAAATGCCCCGCACCGGGGGCTGTCACCCGCTGGGCGCCGAGGGCGGTCGCGACCGTGTCGCACATCCGCTCGATGGCGACGTGATGACCGCCCGAGGCGACCAGCGAGCGGATGCCGGCTTCGCGCAGCACTTCGAGCGGCGGGCGCGCCTCGCTGGGCGGTCGACTCCCTTGTGCGCGGCGAATGCTGCGGACGACCTCATCGGGAAGCAGGCCCTCCTCGGGCACCCGCGCGCCGGCAATCGTGAGGAACTCTCGCAGCTTGGTCGGTTCGGTCCGCAGCCCGTGAGTCAGGAACTCGTCGCCCAGGCGCCTAAAACGCGCCACGTCAGGATCATCGGAAGGCAAGAATAGGGCCGGCTCGAGCAGCGTAAGCGAGCGCACCTGCGAGGGTCTCCGGATCGCGGCAATAGTGGCCGCAACACCGCCGTAGGAATGGCCAACGAGATGCGGGCGGCTGTCCAGCAGCTCGCAGATGTCCGCTGCGTCGAGCTCGAAGTCCTGGCAGCCGCCGGGCGGATCGGGACTCGGCGCAAAGCCACGGCGGTAGGCGAACATCAGCGTCCACCGCTCGCTGAGCTGCTCCAGTCCGGACCATGTAGTCGCCGGGCTGGCGCCGCCGTGGACGAGCAGCACCTCTGGACCGGTCCCTTCGCGAATCACCGAGATCGCGGCTGTGTTGCCGGCCGCGTCCCTAGCTTGCGGCGAGATCATCGGCCGACGACGTGATTCCCTGCAGCCGATGAGCTCTCGCCCGGCGGCGTCATCGAAGATTTCATTCATTACGTTACGTATAGTAATAGAATCGCACCCACCCGAGAAATGACTGCCGCGACCGCACCGGACACAACCAGGAGTAGAGGGCCAGGCCGCCCGCGCGATCCGCGCGTGCGCGAGGCGATCCTGCGTGCGACTCAGGGCCTCTTGGTCGAGATCGGCTACGCCGAGCTGTCGATCGAGCGGATCGCGGAGCGCGCGGGGGTCGGCAAGCCCACGATCTACCGGCGCTGGCCAAGCAAGGGAGCGCTCGTGTGGGAGGCGGTGCTGGGAAAGAGCATGGTGCGGTCTCTGCCCGACTCGGGCAATGTGCGAGACGACCTACGCACGATCCTGCGCTGGGGAGTCGAGCAGACAACAGCGCCGGAGGCCCACGCCGCGCTGCCCGGGATGCTGATGGAACTGCGCGCCGACCCTGAGCTCGAGCGGCTCCTACGGGCAGGCCCGCTCGAGCGGGAGCACGCGCGCATCCGCACGGTTCTCGAGCACGCCGTCGTGCGCGGCGAACTACGCGCTGAGGTTGACCTAGACCTGGTGCTGGACACGCTCATCGGAACCGTGCTCGGGCGTGCCCTGCTGTTGGACCATCCGCTCGACGAGCACTTCATCGACGCAATCATCGACCTCACGCTGACCGGTGCAGCGGGGTCCGACCAACAGCCATGACACAGCACGAAACCGCACGGATCCTATTCGAGCTCGGGACCGCGCCCTTCATCCTTATGGGTGGCCTGCACGCGCTTGCCTCGCTCATCGATACCCTCCGGCTGACCTTCTTCGCCCCGACGAAGCCGGGCCTGCGCTCCGAGATGGAAGTTGCCGGGATTCGGCTGCGAGAGATGTTCCCCGGCGTTTCCGGGGCTCGTTTCTCGATGTGGAGGGGGTGGCTTGGGTTCAACATCAGCCACGGCCTGGGAGCCGCCACATTCGGTTTCACGATGCTCATCCTGGCGCTCCACGACTACGGCCTCGTGCAGCAGATCAGCGCCATCGAGCCGCTCACCATCGCGGTCTCCGCGGTCTACTTTCTCCTCGCCGTGCGGTACTGGTTCTACGCGCCAGCCATCGGCTGTGGCCTCGGACTCGCCTGCTTCATCGCCGCCGCCGTACTTAGCTGATGCAGAGCGCGGACTGTGCCCGGTGCGCGCCGATCTTCTCGACGCCGCAGCCGGGCGGCGCCCCGCCGATCTGAAACGGCCCAGTCCCATTCATGTGAGATTCCTGTCTCACATGAATGAGACGCTGCATCGTCGGCACGGCGACGGCGCGCGCGCTGAAGGCTCGATAATGGATGTTATGTAAACCAGAGAGAAGTCATCCGGGCTTTGATCCTTGCCGCAATGGCTGCTGGCGGCGATCTGAGGGGTTTCGGATGCCTCTTGAGAGAAGTAGAGAAGCGGTCAATCGTGCGTAACGTTGAGCACCGGAACGTCGTAGCGCCGAAATGCGGCGTCGGCGCTCGCGAGCGTCATGCCCTCGACCCGCGCTTGGGCGATCAGCATGCGGTCGAATGGGTCGCAGTGCAGCAGTGGCAGCCTGCCCGCCTCGCGGGCGTGCTCGGAGGTGATGGACAGGCGCTCGTATCCGGATTCGTCGCTGCACTCGATCACGTCCTCAGGCGCTTGCAACTTGCCCAGCGCCCGCTTGATCTCGATCTCCCAGATGGTGACGGCGCTCACAGATACGGCGTCGGCGGCTTCCATCGCTGCTCGCGTGTGGCTGTCCAGACGGCCGTCGGCCGCCCAGATGAACGTGTGGGTGTCGAGCAGAAGCCTCAGTCGCCCTCGCCCTCGAAGTACTTCTGGATCTCCCAGGGCAAAGGGTCGTCGAAGTCGTCGCTCATCCGGACCTTGCCCTTCCAAAACCCGAACTTCAGAGGCTTGCGCCCTTCGATCGGAACGAGCTTGGCAAGCGGGCGGCCGTTGCGCGCAATCACGATCTCCTCGCCCTGCGCCGCGCGTTCGGCGAGTCGTGACAGGTGCGTCTTGGCCTCGTGCATGTTGTAGGCTGCTGCCATCGCTTAGTCCAGCTTAGCAGGACCAGCCTGGTGCCGTTTGTAGGGTGTCCTGGTGTCACCCGGCATTCGCGTAGCGCAGCGAGCCAGGGTCGTGAGCGTCTCCCCGGTCTCCAGCAGGGTCTTCAGGCCGGAGAGGATCCACTTGTCAAGGGCAAGCCAGAGCGCGTCGACGGCGCGTCGTCTACCGTGAGGACGTGGCCACCTGGGAGGATGTGCGCCGGATCGCGCTTGCGCTGCCCGAGGCCAGCGAACGGGAGTCGCGCGAGCTGCGGCAGTGGCGGGTGAAGGACAAGTTGTTCGTGTGGGAGCGCCCGCTGCGCCCGAAGGAAATCGAGGACTTGGGATGCGAGGTCCCCGGCGGTCCGATCCTGGCCGCCCGGGTGGAGCACCTCGGGGCCAAGGAGGCGCTGGTGGCTGACGACCCGAGCGTCTTCTTCACGACCCCCCACTTCGACGGCTACCCCGCGATCCTCGCGCACCTGGACCGGCTCTCGATCGAGGACCTCCACGAAGTGGTCACAGAGGCGTGGCTCGCGCGGGCGCCGGCGCGGCTGGTCGAGGCGTACCTCGACGGCTCGCGGTGAGCGCCGCTCGGCTCACACCCCGAGCGAGCGCCCGACGATCTCCTTCATGATCTCCGTCGTGCCCCCGTAGATCCGCGTCACGCGCGCGTCCGCGTAGGCGCGTGCGATCGGGTACTCGAGCATGTAGCCGTAGCCGCCGTGCAGCTGCACGCAGCGGTCCACGACGCGCCCCTGCAGCTCCGTGCACCACCACTTCGCCATCGCCGCGTCCTCCGCGGAGAGCTCGCCGCGGTTCAGCGCTGAGACGGCCTGGTCGGTGAACACTGTCGCGAGCTCGACCTCGGTCTTGATCTCCGCCAGCGCGAAGCGCGAGGCCTGGAAGGAGCCCACCGGCTGGCCGAACGCCGTGCGCTCGCGCACGTACGCCACCGTCCAGTCGAGCGCCGCCTGCGCCGCCGCCACGCCCGCGATCGCGATCGACAGGCGCTCCTGGGCGAGGTTCGCGACGAGCTGGTGAAAGCCCCTCCCCTCCTCCCCCAGCAGGTTCTCCGCCGGCACCCGCACGTCCGCGAAGAACAGCTCCGCGGTGTCCTGTGCGTGCATCCCCACCTTCTCCAGGTTGCGCCCGCGCTCGAAGCCCGCCATCCCCCGCTCCAGCACCAGCAGCGAGATCCCGCGGTGGCGCTCGGTGGGGTCGGTCTTCGCCGCGACGATCACGAGGTCCGCGTTGAGGCCGTTGGTGATGAACGTCTTCGCCCCGTTGACCACGTAACAGCCGTCCTCCCGGAGCGCGCTCGTGGTCATCGACGCCAGGTCCGAGCCGATCCCCGGCTCGGTCATCGCCAGCGCCGTGATCAGCGACCCGTCGGCGATGCCCGGCAGCCAGCGCGCGCGCTGCTCGTCGTTGCAGTAGCTCAGGAAGTAGGGCAGGCAGATGTCGTTGTGCAGCGTGAGCCCCAGGCCGCTCCCCGCGACGCCCGCGTAGGCGACCTCCTCCACGACGATCTGGTTGAAGCGGAAGTCCTCGACGCCCGCCCCGCCGAACGCCTCTGGGACCGCCATCGCCAGCAGCCCCCGCTGCGCCGCCGTGGCGAACAGCTCCCGTGGGACGATGCCCTCGCGCTCCCACCGCGCGTGGTGGGGCACCACCTCGGCGGCGAGGAACCGCCGCACCGACTCGCGGTAGTCGCGGTGCTCGGCCTCGAAGATCGTCCGCTTCACGGGCCGCGCCAGCCGGCGCGCCCGGCGACCGCGTAGTGCTTCATTCCGCGTTCCGTCAGCCCAACTGGTAGGACAGTGCGACCTGCGTGGAGAGCGTGCAGGATTCCACCGCGGCCTTCCTGGCCGAGCGCCGCTTCCTGTGGTGCTTGGCGGGCGCCCTGTGGACGGTCGGAGTCGCACCGCCCTTGGCAGCCGACGGTGCCCGCACGGCGCCGGCGAACACTGGCCCCCCGGAGGCCGCGGAGCCGAAGTCGGGCTGGCCGCCCTGGTATTCCACGCCTTCGGGGCAGGAGATGTAGCCGCCGCCTTCGCCGATGCTCTGCACCGGCCCCAGCGTGGCGCCCGCCTTTTCGGCGAGGAACTGCGCCTTGGCCTGGCCGTCGGCGATCGCGGCGGCCATCGCCTGGCGGTAGACGGTGGTCGCCGCTTCGGCGCTTGCGGTGGAGGTAACCGGCTCGGTCGCCACGCCCTGCACGCCCACAGTGCGCAGCGGTGCACTCACCGGTGGCGAGGAGGTCGAGGTCGTTTCGGCCTCCGCCGCGATCACGATCACACCGGCGGCCACCAGGCCGGTTGCCGCTATACCCGCTGCTGCGAACGCGATCCTCATGGGCCTGCCTCCTGTGTCGCCGTGACGCTGCTGCGTACAGCCTAGCGCCGTGCCTCCCGGCGGCGCCGCACCACCGGCGCGCGACCCACGGCGCCGCGGGCACCACCACGAGCGGCCCTCGGTGGGAGCTCCGTCCTCCGTGCCGCCCGCGGCGAGTCCACCCCGTGGTGGTACTGCCCGCCGCGCAGCAGCGAGGCCACCGCGGCGACCAGGCAGGCGAGGATCGCGAACGCGAACGCCTCGTGCAGGCCGGTGCGGAACGGCCCGGAGATCAGGTGCGGGAAGAACGAGCGGGAGGTGACCGCCGCGCGGTTGGCGGCGGAGATGCCGGCGAGCACGTGCGCGCCGGCGAGGTGCCCGATCGGGTTGTAGCCGAGGAACGCCGCGAACAGGATCGACACCGGCGGCAGGTGCGCGATCTGCCGCGCCGCGGCGGGGCCGACGCCGTGGGCGCGCAGGCCGGCGCTGAGCGTCTGCGGCAGGTGCGCGGCGAGGCCGAGGATCATCAAAGTGAAGAAGATCCCCACCGACAGCACCTGCGCGGAGTTCTGGAAGGTCTGGTTCATGCCCCCGCCCGCGCCGCGGTCGGCGGGCGGCAGCGAGTTCATCACCGCCGCGCGGTTGGGCGAGGCGAACAGGCCCATCGAGACGCCGTTGAGGAACAGCGTGGCGGCGAACAGCGGGTAGGGGAAGTCGATCGGCAGCAGCGTCATCAGCCCGAAGGAGAGCGCCGCGCTGAGCATCCCGCCGGTCGCGAACCAGCGCGCCCCGTAGCGGTCGGACAAGTAGCCCGAGGTGGGGCCCGCGAGCAGCATCCCGAGCGTCAGCGGCAGCATGTAGATGCCGGCCCACAGGGGCGTGCGCGCGAAGCTGTAGCCGTGCAGGGGCAGCCAGATGCCCTGCAGCCAGATGATCAGCATGAACATCAACCCACCGCGCGCGACGGCGGCGAGGAACGTCGAGAGCGTGCCGAACGAGAAGGCGCGGATGCCGAACAGCGGCAGGCGGAACATCGGCTCGCGCACGCGCCGCTCGACGACCAGGAACGCGACCAGGCAGGCGACGCCGGCGCCCAGCAGCGCGAGTGCGCGCGGGGAGCCCCAGCCGGTCGAGTGCGGGCCGTAGGGGCGGATGCCGTAGGTCACGGCCACCATGACCAGCACGAGCCCGAGCGCGAAGCTGACGTTCCCCGGCCAGTCGATCGCGGCGCGGCGCGGGCGCGAGCGCTCCTCGAGCTTCAGGTACGCCCACACGGTCCCGAACAGGCCGACCGGCACCGAGATCAGGAACACCAGGCGCCAGTCGATCGGCGCGAGCAGCCCGCCGAGGATCAGCCCCACGAACATCCCCGAGACCCCGACGATGTTGTTGATGCCGAGCGCCATCCCGCGCTGGCCGGAGGGGAACGCGTCGGTGATGATCGCCGCGGCGTTGGCCAGCAGGCAGGCGGCGCCGACGCCCTGCACGACGCGGAAGACGATCAGGAACGCCGCCCCCGCGCGGCCGCTCATCCAGTTCACGGTCAGCACCAGCGAGGCGACGGTGTAGATCAGGAAGCCGAGGTTGTAGATCCGCACCCGCCCGTACATGTCCCCCAGGCGCCCGAGGCTGACGATCAGCACGCTGGAGACGACCAGGAAGCCGAGGATCATCCACAGCAGGTAGAAGCTGTTGCCGGCCTGCAGCGGGTCGAGGCGGATGCCGCGAAAGATGTCGGGCATCGCGATCAGCGTGATCGAGGCGTCGAGCGTCGCCAGCAGCACCCCGAGGGTGGTGTTGGAGAGCGCGATCCACTTGTACGAGTCCCGGGCGCCCGCGGCGGGCAGAGGGGCGGTTGCGGTGGCCACCTCCCCCACGCTAGCAACCTTACGATCACGTAAGGATCAGTTTGGGGGGATCTTTATCTGGATGAGCCGGCAAGCCGGCCGGGGGCGGTGAGAGTGTGTTCGGGGACGCACGCGCGTGGCGCTATGGCGCCGACCTCGGGGATACAGGCAGCTCACACGGCGGTGGTGCCCCGGCTGGACTCCATGTACTTTCGAGCGGACATATACCACGCTACTGGACCTCTAATTCCAGCATATGATTGCTGCTTCCACAGGTCCAGTTGGTGTATATCCTCAAAAGCCGATACACGCCCACACAGCCCGCCGGCGCCCACCCCGAGCCGTAGTAGCATCGAGAGCGTGCACACGTGGATGTGGTTGATGCTTCTGGCTCTGGGGCTGATCAAGCTGCCGATCGCCGCGCTGATGCTGTGGATTCCGTTCCGCTCCGACGGGGCGCTTGAGTCGCGCACGCCCGCCGAGGCCGCTCCTGCCGACTCCTCCGAAGAGGACGACGGCGGCAGCAAGACCCTGCCCGGGACCAGCCGAGGCCCGCGCGTTGGTGGGGGTCCCCATCGTCCCCGCGCGCCGCTCGGCGGCCGCAGACCCCGCCGCGGTCCACCCGGCTGCACCGCGGGCGGGCGGGCCGCATCCCCAGGGCGGGCGCGCACAGCGCGTCGTGGCGCCCCGCGCGTCACGGTCCGCCGCTAGCGTCACGCCGCCGGCGACCTGGCTCCCGGTCGCGCCATAGCGCCACGTGCGTGCGTCCTCGAATGCACCGCGGTCGCCCCCGGCCGGCTTGCCGGCTCATCCAAAAACTGTTTCTAACGTTTGCGGTGGCGCTTGCGCTGGCGTCGTGCCGCCTTTGCCTGCGCGCGGCGTCTGCGCAGGCGCCCCTCCGGGTTGCGCGTGCCCCCCGTCACCGCGCCCTCCACCACCGGTGCCACCGAGCGGGCGTCGCGCAGGATCATGAACGCGATTCCCCCCAGCAGCAGGAGGCCCACGATCACCACCAAGATCTCCGACGTGCTCGAGCCAGAGCTCGATTCCCGCGTGCTCGTAGGGTTCGTCGCGGTCGTGACCGTCGGTGTGCTCGTCACCTGCGAGGGGAGCCGCGCCGCGCCCGTGGCCGGTTTGGCGGCGCCGGTCGATGCCTTCCCGACCGGGAGTTTGAGAGCCTGGCCGGCGTGGCCCGATTTGCCGCTGGAGGCCAGCCCTCCCGCGCCGGCGGCCGTGCCCGCGCCCGGCGCCGGCTTCGCCGCCGCCGGTGAGGCCTGCGAGGCTGTGGCGAACGGGTTGCCGGCTTCGCTCGCTGCCGCCGGGGCGGCGGGCAACACGACAAGCAGCGCCAGCACCAGCGCCGCGCTCGCGCACGCGGCCGGCCGCTCTCTGATCGGTCGAGTCGCCTTGATCGGAAGAGATGAATGCATCGAGCTCGCTTCTCCGCCGCGAGCATAGCGCCTGCGCGGCGCCTGTGTGCGTGCTCGGCGTCTGCGCACGGCCGCTCCACGCAGCCCGTAGAATGCTCACCCGATGCCGCCCAAGCAGCGCCAGATCCGGATTGAGCAGCGCGGCGCCGCCGAGGCGATCCAGGCGCTCGAGCAGCGCACCGACGAGGAGCTCGAGGCCGAGACCAAGTTCAAGTCCGCCGCCCTCTCGATCCTCGGCGCCCGCGCAGCCGAGCGCTTCGACGCCGAGGCCGCCCGCGCCTACTTCCAGCGCGCGATCGCCGCCGCCCGCCCCCAGGAGCGCATGCAGATCCGGCGCATGGCGGACGCCTCCCTCGCGCTCGCCGAGCGCCGGCCCAGCGACCTGCGCGCCGCCGTGCAGCGCCTCGGCCAGGAGCCCCCCACCGGCCGCCAGATGCTCGCGTTGCGCGCCATGGGGCTGCTGGTCCCCCCCGCCTCCGCCGGCGCCCTCGCGCGCGTGCGCGGCATCCTGTTGATCGTCCTGCTCGTCGTCCTGCTGCTTGCTCTCGGCCTCGGCGTGGTCGAGCTCGTCTCGCTCCCCTTCGGCGGCCTTGGCCTCG